>NZ_JPES01000016.1:0-23106 GCF_000730175.1 Haloferax sp. ATB1
GATGTCGGCCCCGCGGTCGGCGGCGATGGCCGTGCCCGCGACGGTCGCCGCGAGGTTGTCGCCCGGCCTCTCGCCGACGAGCGAGAACATCGACTTGTGGGAGTGGCCGACGAGAATCGGGCAGCCGAGCGCGGCGAACTCGTCGGCGCGTCCGAGGAGTTCGAAGTTCTCGGCCTTCGACTTCCCGAAGCCGAGACCGGGGTCGACGATGAGGTTCCGCCGCGGGATGCCCGCCTTCTCGGCGAGTAACACCAGTTCGGTCAGTTCGTCGATAACGTCCTCGACCACGTCGTCGTAGTCGACCTCGCGGTCCGGGTCGACCGGCGCGTCGATGCTGTGCATCACGATGACCGGCGCGTCGCGCTCGGCCGCGAGGAAGCGCATTTCGGGGTCTTCGAGACCGGTCACGTCGTTGAGAATGTCCGCGCCGGCGTCGAGGGCGGCCTCGCCGACGGCCGCCTTGCGCGTGTCAACGGAGACGAGCACGTCGAGGTCGGCGATGGCCTCGATGACGGGCGCGACGCGGCGAATCTCCTCGTCGACGGGGACCTCGTCCGCGCCGGGACGGGTGCTCTCGCCGCCCACGTCGATGATGTCTACCCCGGCGTCGACCATCGTCTGCGCCTGTTCGACGGCGTCGTCGATGTCGTAGAACTCCCCTCCGTCGTGGAAGCTGTTCGGCGTCACGTTCAGGATACCCATGACGGCCGTGCCGTCGTCCCACGGGTAGTCACCGGCGTCGCCGCCGTTCGCGCCGTCCTCGTCGCCTTCGCCACCATTGTCCGCGCCGAGCGCCTCTCGAATCTCAGCTGCGACGCCCGCGAGCGCGTACGGGCGGGCTTCGAGGGCCGCCGTCAGTCGCTCGAACTGGTCGAGCGTCCCGGTCAGGACCACGTCGACGAGTTCGCCGCCGAACTCGTGGCCCGAGATGGCGCAGTCGCCGCCGACGGACAGCAGTTCCTCGCGGAGCACTCGGGCCTGTCGGCGCTGGACACGGGTGTGGACCGTTCGGTTGACCGCCCGCTTCGCGCGCTCGCTCCGGTCGGCGGCGTCGGCGACGTTCGCGCGGTCGAGGGTCCGGCGGGCGTCGTCGAGAGTGCGGTGGGCCTTCGGGACGACCGCCCGCGTCCACGTCGTGCGAGCCTCGGCGACGACGTACAGCGAGCCGACGACGAGCACGCAGTCGTCGGAGTCGGCACGGGCGCGCGCCCGGTCGAGCGCCGAGGCGACCGCGCCGCCGGTCTCGACTTCGGGGCCATCGAGTCGCCCGAAGACGGACGACGAGAATCTCGGGGTCTTCGCCGCGCGAGATGTCGGCCTTGCAGGTGACGACGGACGCGACCTCCGGGAGCGCCCCGACCATCTCGCTGTGGTCCTTGTCGTGCATCGCGCCGTAGACGAGGTGGAGGTCGTCGTAATCGAACTCGTCGAGGACGGTGGCGACCTGCGCGCAGGCGTCGGGGTTGTGCGCGCCGTCGAGGACGACCGTCGGCTCCGTGCCCATGACCTCGAACCGACCCGGCCAGTGGGCGTTTCGGAGGCCGCGGTGAATCGCCTCCTCGCTGATGTCGGGGCGGACCTGCCGGGCGAGCGACACGGCGATACCGGCGTTTCGCGCCTGATACGCGCCCAAAAGCGGGATGCGAACGTCGAGCGTCTCGGCGTCGGTCTCGACGGTGACGGCGGCCTCCTGATGGTTGACGCGGCCGCCGTAGGTGGCGCGAACGTCGGCGTCTGAGTCGGCGTCGCCGACGGTCAGCACGTCGCCGGCCTCCTCGCGGATGACCGATAGTGCCTCGCCGGTCGCCCCGGTCACGAGCGGCGCGTCGGCGGGCGCGACGGCGGCTTTCGTCTTCGCGATTTCCGCGACGGTGTCGCCGAGGACGGCGGTGTGTTCGAGCGAGACGTTGGTGACGGCGCTGGCGACCGGGTCGACGGCGCTCGTCGCGTCGAGTTCGCCGCCCATGCCGACTTCGAGCACCGCCACGTCGACGCCCGCGCGGTCGAAGTACCACAGCGCGAGGGCGGTCACGGTCTCGAAGAAGGTCAGCGGCTCGCCGTCGGCGGCCCGCTCGACGAGGTACGGCTTGGCTTCGGCCACGAACGCCGACAGCGCGGACTTCGGAACCTTCCGGCCGTCGACGCGGATTCGCTCCCGCACGTCGTCGAAGTGCGGCGAGGTGTAGAGGCCGACGTGCGCGCCCGACTCGCGCAGCATCGCGTCGGCCATCCGGGCGGTGCTTCCTTTGCCGTTCGACCCCGCGACCTGCACGAACGACACGTCTTCGTGGGGGTTGCCGAGGTGAGAGAGCAACCGCCGAATCGACTCGGTCCCCGGCTTGACCTGAAACCGCCGGAGGTCGAAAAGGAAGTTCACCGCCTCGTGGTACTCCATACGCGTGAGAAACCGGACGGTGGGCTTAGGCCTAACGCTCGACGTCACTCCTGCGACACGACGCCGGCCTCCGGCGTGCTTCGACCGCGGCGGGTCGCGACGACGCGCCGCGGGCGCGCCGACGCGTCAAACTCAGTCGATGTGGACGACGAGCACGGGACGCTTGGCGTTCTCGATGACGCGCTCGGTGACGCTCCCGAGCGACGTGAGTTTGTCGCGGCCGGTCCGCCCGTGGGTCCCCATCACGACCACGTCGACGCCGTGTTCGTCGGCGTAGTCGAGGATGACGCGGTGGGGGACGCCGTCTCGAATCGCGGTCTTCGTCGGCGCTTTCCCCTCGCACTTCTCGGCGCACATCTCGACCGCCTGTACCGCGTCGTCGCGGAGCGACTGGATGACCGCGTCCTGTTGGTCGCCGCCGGCGGCGAGGTACACCCGCTGGTCGACGACCGACAGCACGTGAACCGTCGACTCCGCCCCGGCGAGTTCGAGCGCGTGCTCGATGGCCTGCATCGTCCCCTCGCTCCCGTCGGTCGGCACTAGGATGTGTTCGTACATACCTCTGTGTTCGCCTCGCCGACACTTGAAGGGACACCGTCGGTGTTAGGTCGTGGGAACGGGTCGTGAGGCGTCTATAAGTGAGTTGCAGACGCTCAGTCGTGGCGGAAGCACCGTGTCCGTCACTAATCGTGACGGAAGCACCGAAGCGCTCCCTCCGGTCGTGCTTCGAGCTTTAGGCTCTCTTTCGCTTCGCTCAGTCGTGCCTAAAGCACCGCTGACCGGTGAAGACCATCGCAATCCCGCGCTCGTCGCAGGCCTCGATGACCTCCTCGTCGTTCACCGAGCCGCCGGGCTGGATGACCGCCTCGATGCCCGCGTCGGCCGCCTTCTCCACGCCGTCCGGGAACGGGAAGAACGCGTCGGAGGCCATGACGGCTCCCTGCGCGTTCTTGCCCTCGGCGTGTTCCTCGGCCTTCATCGCCGCGAGTTCGACCGCGTCGACGCGGGAGACCTGCCCCATGCCGACGCCGACCGTCTCGGTGCCCTTGGCGAAGAGGATGCCGTTGGACTTCACGTGCTTCAGGACCTTCCACGCGAACAGCATCGTCTCTAACTGCTCGTCGGTCGGCTCCGTCTCGGTGACGACTTCGAGGTCGTCGAGCGTCGGCGTCCAGAGGTCGCGCTCCTGAACGAGTCGGCCGCCGACGAGCGCCTTCTCGGTGTAGGTCTCGGTCCGGTCGCCGAGTTCGCCAACATCGAGGACGCGCAGATTTTTCTTCTCCGTCAACACGTCGAGCGCGTCGTCGGTGTAGCCGGGCGCGACGACGACTTCCTTGAACGAGTCGATGATGAGTTCCGCCGTCTCGGCGTCGCACTCGCGGTTGAGCGCGACGATGCCGCCGAAGGCGCTCATCGGGTCCGTGGCGAGGGCGTCGGCGTAGGCCTCCGCGAGGGTGTCGGCGGTGGCGCAGCCGGCGGGGTTCGTGTGCTTGATGACCGCCGCGGCGGGCTCGTCGAACTCCTTGATGATGTTCAGCGCGCCGTCGGCGTCGTTGTAGTTGTTGTACGAAAGCCCCTTCGCGCCCTCGTTGAGCTGGGGCGCGCCGACGACCGACGCCTCGTCGCACGTCTCGTCCACGTAGACGGCGGCGTCCTGATGGGGGTTCTCGCCGTAGCGGAGTTCGTCGTAGCGGTCCTCCGAGGTGACGCGGCGCTCGGGGAGGCCGGCGTCCACGTCGCCCTCGACGGTGACCGAATCGTCTTCGACCGTCACGCGGTCCTCGGCGAACCAGCGGACCGCGCGGGGGTAGGCCTTGAACTCGGCGTCGTAGAGGACGCGCGATTTGAGGTCGTCCGCGTCGTCGTCGGTGTACACCGGGACGGCTTCCTGCGTGACGATGGGGCCGGCGTCGACCTCCTCGCTGACGACGTGGACCGTACAGCCGGTCGTCTTGACGCCGGCGTCGAGGACCTGCTCGTGGGCGTCCATGCCGGGGAACGCGGGGAGCAGCGACGGGTGGACGTTGAGCGTCGTCGGCGCGGCGTCGAGGAACGTCGAGGTGAGCACGCGCATGTAGCCGTCGAGACAGACGAGGTCGAAGTCGTAGTCCGCGAGGGCGTCGAGGATGCGCTCCTCGTGGGACTCGCGGGATTCGTCGTCGCCGCGTTCGACGACCTCGCTGGGGATGCCGTGTTCGTCAGCCCAGTCGACGACGGGCGCGTCGGCGCGGTTCGAGACGACGACGCCGAGTTCCGCCCCGCCGGGGGCGCGGTCGGCGACGTTGCGAAGGTTTCGTCCGCGGTTGCTCGCGAGACCGGCGATGGTGACCATGTGAGGATGGCGACTCGCGGCCCTCAAAGTGGTTGCGGTCCGCGTCGCCGACATATACTCAATTGTGTATATATAGAACCGACCGGGGCCGGAGATGGGCGTTGAGTACGCATACTCGTGCGTAATTCCCGGAATCGCGGCGGCGACGAACCCCCGGCGTTTAACGTCCCCCATCGTGACGACTCAGACATGACCGACGCCGACCGGCACGACCCGCTGTACGCGGTGTCCCCGCTCGACGGGCGATACGCCTCTCGAACCGCACCTCTCGCGCCGCACGTCAGCGAGGCCGCGCTCATGCGCGCCCGCGTGGAGGTCGAAGTAGAGTACCTCCTCGCGCTCGCCGACCTCGACGCGACGCCGCTTTCGTTCTCCGAGGCCGAGCGCGCCGACCTCCGGGCGCTCTACGAGGAGTTCGACGCCGACGACGCCGACCTCGTGAAACGGCTCGAAGTCGAGGGCGCGGCGGGATTCTCGGCGACGAACCACGACGTGAAGGCCGTCGAGTACTTCATCCGCACCGAGACCGACGAGCCGGTTCACCCGTGGATTCACTTCGGGCTCACCTCCGAGGACGTGAACAACCTCGCCCAGCGCCTCATGGTGAAAGGCGCGGTCGAGGAGGTGCTCGTGCCCGAACTCCGCGACACGCGGGACGAACTCGTCTCGCTCGCGCGGGAGTTCCGCGACGTGCCCATGCTCGCGCGGACTCACGGTCAGCCCGCGACGCCGACGACGTTCGGCAAGGAGATGGCCGTCTACGCCGCCCGCCTCGGCGGACGCTCGCCCGCGTCGAGGCCGCGACCGACGACCTTGCCGGCAAACTCGCGGGCGCGTCGGGCGTCTACGCGGCCCACGTCGCCGCCTACCCCGACGTTGACTGGCGGGCGTTCTCCCGCGAGTTCGTCGGGTCGCTCGGCCTCGACCACACCGCGCTCGCCACGCAGGTCAACCCCTGCGACGACCTCGCGGCGCTGTTCGACGCCGTCCGCGGCGTCAACAACGTGCTCGTCGACCTCGACCGCGACGCGTGGCTGTACGTCTCCGACCGCTACCTCGGACAGGAGGCCGTCGAGGGCGAAACCGGCTCGTCGACGATGCCGCACAAGGTCAACCCCATCGACTTCGAGAACTCCGAGGGCAACCTCTCGAAGGCCAACGCCGACCTGACGTTCCTCGCCGACTACGTGACGACCTCGCGCCTCCAGCGGGACCTCTCCGACTCCACGGTCAAGCGAAACATCGGCGCGGCGTTCGCCCACTGCCTCATCGGCTACAAGAAGACCCAGACCGGCCTCGGCAAGGTCGTCCCGAACGAGCAGGTCATGCGCGACGAACTCGACGACACGCCGGCCATCATCGGCGAGGCCGTCCAGACGATTCTCCGCCGCGAGGGCGACACGCAGGCCTACGAGCGGGTGAAGGAGCTCACCCGCGGCCGCGAGGTGACGCTCGACGACTTCCACGACCTGTTTGCGGACCTCGACGTGGACGAGGAGACCCGCGAGGAACTGCTCGCGCTCACGCCCGCGACGTACGTCGGCCTCGCGGACGAACTCGTCGACGACATCGACAACTGAGGGGTCGGCCGGGCCGCCGGGGCGTCCTTCCGCCGAATCCCGCCGAATCGACACGCGCTCTTTTCCGAGTCAGCCGAACGCGCCGCTGAGCGGAGCGACCGTCAGGAGAAAACCGAAACCGCCTCAGAGGCCGACGGGCACGGGATATCGGCCTCGGCGCGGTTCGGACACGGGTTCGGAGAGCGCCGGCACGGTTGGGCTGGACAGGCTGGTCCGCGCGGTGCGGTGCGTCATGGGCTGGTGTGACGACGCTGGGCGCTCACCGTGGATGAATTATTTACTCATCATAGAATAAGTCTTTTGGTGGGGTGGTACGTTGGTGGGTGTATGAAAGCAATCGCCGTCGAGCGCGGGGAAGACAAACCGGTCGTCATCGAGAAGCCGCGACCGGAACCCGACGCCGGGGAGGCGCTCGTCCGGACGCTTCGGGTCGGCGTGGACGGGACGGACCACGAGGTCATCGCCGGCGGCCACGGCGGGTTCCCCGAGGGCGAAGACCACCTCGTGCTCGGCCACGAGGCGGTCGGCGTCGTCGTCGACCCGAACGACACCGAACTGGAGGAAGGCGACGTCGTCGTGCCGACGGTCCGCCGCCCGCCGGCCTCGGGGACAAACGAGTACTTCGAGAAAGACCAACCCGACATGGCCCCCGACGGGATGTACGCCGAACGCGGCATCGTCGGCGCGCACGGCTTCATGTCCGAGTACTTCACCAGCCCCTCGAACTACCTCGTTCGCATCCCGCGCTCGCAGGCCGACCTCGGCTTCCTCATCGAACCCATCTCCATCACCGAGAAGGCGCGCGAGCACGCCTACGCGAGTCGGTCCGCGTTCGACTGGAACCCCTCGTCGGCGCTCGTCCTCGGCAACGGGAGCCTCGGGCTCCTGACGCTCGCCATGCTGAAGGCCGACGACAAGGGCTACGAGAGCCTCTACTGCCTCGGCCGGCGCGACCGACCGGACCCGACTATCGACATCATGGAGAGACTCGGCGCGACGTACGTCGACTCCCGCGAGACCCCGGTCGAGGAGATTCCGAGCGCACACGAGGGCATGGACTTCATCTACGAGGCGACCGGCTTCCCCAAACACGCCATCCAGTCGGTGCAGGCGCTCGCGCCCAACGGCGTGGCCGCGCTCCTCGGCGTCCCGAGCGACTGGGAGTTCGAGGTCGACGCCGGGGCGTTCCACCGCGAGATGGTGCTCCACAACAAGGCGCTCGTCGGCAGCGTCAACTCCCACGTCAAGCACTTCGAGGCCGCGACCGTGACGTTCACCAAGCTCCCGCGGTGGTTCCTCCGCGAGTTGGTCACCGGCGTCTACCCGCTTTCGGAGTTCGAAGCAGCATTCGAAGACGACGACACCACTATAAAAACCGCCATCGAATTCGGTACTGTATGAAGAACGTCGACGACCTCATCGCCAGCGCGGCTGAGCTCGCGGACCGCGGCCTCTCGAAAGGCGAGATTGCCGACGAGTTGAACGTCTCCCGCGAGACCGCCAGCTGGCTTGTCGAACGAAGCGGCGCGGCGACCGAACCCGAACCAAAGGCGGAACCCGAAGGCCCCGACGACATCCACGTCGACTGGAACGCCATCGGCAGCGGCGGCAAGCGCCTCACCTACGTCGGGCGCGCGCTCGCCGACCTGCTCATGGAGACGAACGGCGAGGCCGACGTGACCGTCGGCATCGAGAAGGCGGGCGTCCCCCTCGCTACCTCCGTCTCGCGCGAACTCGAAACGACGCTCGGCGCGTACTCGCCCGCGAAACACCAGTGGGACGAAGGCGACCTCGAAGACCTCGGCGGCGGCTTCTCCCGGAACTTCTCGCCCGTCGAGGGCCGCAAGTGCTTCATCGTCGACGACACGGTGACGAGCGGCACGACCCTCCGCGAGACCATCGACGCCATCCGCTCCGAGGGCGGCGAACCGCTCGCGTGCGTGGTCATCGTCGACAAGCAGGGCGTCGAAGAGATAGACGGCGTCCCCGTCCACTCGCTCATCAACGTCGTCCGCGTCGGCGAGCAGTAAGTCGGGGGCTCGGTCGGTACGGGCGGTACCCGTTTGACCGCGACGCAACTCCTTTGTCCGCCCGGCCGTTATCTGGGTGCATGACGTTCCAACCGGAGAGCTTGGACCCGGAGGAAGTACAGACCCGCGTCGACGAGGCGGTCGGGAACAACCACGTCGTTCTGTTCATGAAGGGCAACCGCCTGATGCCGCAGTGCGGCTACTCGGCGAAGGCGGTCGACCTCATCTCCCAGTACGTCGACGAGTTCGAGACCGTCGACGTACTGCCCGCGCTCCCGCACTACCGCGAGGCGCTCAAGGAGAAAAGCGACTGGGAGACCATCCCCCAGACGTTCGTCGACGGCGAGTTCGTCGGCGGCAGCGACATCCTCGAAGAACTCGACGAGCGCGGCGAACTCGAAGCGACGCTGACCGGCGCGAACTGACCGCCGGAAACGACTCCGGCAGACCGCCGGACTGCGGCCCGACACCGACTTCTTATCTCTCGCCTACCGAGAAGGGGAGGCCATATAAGCCTCGAACTCGTACATGCACACAGGTATCGCCATCCGGGTGCGCCCGCACCGTGGCTCTCGTCGATACCGAAGCCAACAATGTCAGGCCGCGTATATCGACTCCATTCGACGTTGGAACTGCCACTCGAAGACGTGATGGACTACTTCGAAAACGACCCAGAGCTGCCGCCTGAGGTCGAGAACGTAGACATCACCCGCCGAAACAACACACTCATCATCAAAGCCGTCTCCGCCGACGACAACCTCAGCAAGTACACGCCGACGGCTCAGTTGAAAGCGAGCGTGACGGAAAACCGCGTCTACGAAGAAGAGCCGCCCCGCGCCGGCGCGCCCAGTTGGGGGGACGAAGAAGAAGAGGAGATTCCCTCCGAACTCGTCGAGTTCGCCTGCTTCAAAGGCGACCTCGAAACCGTGCTCCAGAACACGGCGCTCCAGTACCCGATGTTCCTCGTCCTCCGCGAGATTGCGATGCTCTCGGAGAAGGGGACGCTGACCGCCATCACCGAGGAGGGCGACGAACTGCAGGCGACGCGCATCGTCGAGGGCGAGGTGCGTGCCGCCTCAGTCGAAGTCGTCGAGAACCCGCAGCAGAACGGCTCCTCGGACAGCGGAATCAACTGGCGCGACAACAAGTTCATCTCCTAAACGCGTCGTATCTTCCAATCCCGTCACCGCCGACCCACGTGAGCCAGCGGCCCAAATCGTGTTCGGTGGTATCGCGCCCCACACGACTTCTCGGGCAAAAAGCATTTACACGTCCTAATTAGATGTAATTACACACCATGTCGGAAGCCGAAGCCTTCCCGGACTACCTCGACGTCGACTACACCGACGGTGAGGGAGAGACGCCGGAGGACTACCCGAGTATCGAGGACAAAATCGAGAAGGCCATCGAGGTCACGAAGCAGGGCCTCGAACAGTACGAGAACCCCGCCGTGATGTGGACCGGTGGCAAGGACTCGACGCTCACGCTCTACTTCATCAAGGAGGTTGCAGAGCGCTACGACCTCGAAGTCCCGCCGGCGGTCTTCATCGACCACTACCAGCACTTCGACGAAATCATGGACTTCGTCAAGCACTGGGCCGACGAGTGGGACCTCGACGTCATCTGGGCGCGCAACGAGGACGTCGGCGCGTACGTCGACGAAAACGGCCTCGAACCCGGCGACGACATCCCGGTTTCCGAACTCTCGGAGCACAACCAGCACCACATCCGTAACATCCTCGAATACGAGGAGGACACGTTCCCGTTCCTGCTCGACACCTACGTCGGCAACCACCTGCTGAAGACCGTCGCGCTCAACGACACGCTCGAAGAGTACGACATCGACGGCGTCATCTCCGGCGTCCGCTGGGACGAACAGGAGGCCCGCGCCGACGAGACGTTCTTCAGCCCCCGTCACGACCCCGACATCTACCCCCCGCACGACCGCATTCAACCCATCCTCCAGTTCGAAGAGAGCGCCGTCTGGGACGCCTTCTGGTACTTCGCGGTCCCCGACACCGTCGAGAACTACCCCGAGGACGGCTACGTCCCGACGAGCGACACCGACCTCCCCGAGGGCGTCACGCAGGAGGACGTGCCCGTCTCGCCGAAGTACTTCGCCGGCTTCCGGAGTCTCGGCAGCGAGGTCTCGACCGACAAGTCCGCCGAGGAACCGGCGTGGCTGCAGGACATGGAGAACACGACCGAGCGCGCGGGCCGCGCCCAGGACAAAGAGGACCTGATGGAGCGCCTGCGCGACCTCGGCTACATGTGACGACGGCCGACACCTGACGCGAACGCCGCGTCGCGGCCACTTTTTCGCGGCCCCGCTTCGAGAGCGACTGCGACCGTCCCACAGCGGAAACAGCGATATTCTCTGCGAGCGATTCCTGTTGTATGGTTCACACGTTCCCCGACTACCTCGACGTCGACTACGACGACGGCCGCGAGGAGACCGCCGCGGACTACCCGACGCTGGCGGACAAACTCGAAAAGGCGGCCGCGGTGACCGCGACCGCCCTCGAACAGTACGAGTGCCCGGCCGTCATGTGGACCGGCGGGAAGGACTCCACGCTCGTCCTCTACGTCGTCCGCGAGGTCGCCGCCGACATGGGCGTCCCCGTGCCGCCGGTCGTCTTCATCGACCACTTCGAGCACTTCGACGAGACCGAGGCGTTCGTCCGCGAGTGGGCCGACCGCTGGGGCCTCGACCTCGTCGTCGCCCGCAACGAGGAGTTCGCGCGCCTCGGCGCGTCGCCCGGCGACGAGATTCCCCTCGCGGACCTCGGCGACGACACCCGCCGCGAACTCGCCCGCCTCGGCTACGAGGGCGAGACCGTCGTCCTCGACGCCGACTCCTTCGAGGGCAACCACCTGTTGAAGACCGTCGCGCTCAACGACGCCATCGAGAACCGCGGCTTCGACGGCGTCTTCTCCGGCGTCCGCTGGGACGAACAGGAGTCTCGCGCCGACGAGACGTTCTTCAGCCCCCGTCACGACTCCGAGAAGTACCCGCCGCACGACCGCGTCCACTCCATCCTCCAGTTCGAAGAGGCCGACGTGTGGGCGGCGTTCTGGAACTACATCGTCCCCGACTCGGTCGAGGGCTATCCCGCGGGCCACGTCCCCGCGACCGTCGACGACCTCCCCGAGGGCGTCGAGCCCGCCGACCTCCCCGTCTCGCCGAAGTACTTCGAGGGCTACCGCTCGCTCGGCACCGAGTCCGGCTCCGCGAAGTCCGACGACCGCCCCGCGTGGGTGCAGGACCTCGGCGCGAGCGCGGAACGCGAGGGGCGCGCGCAGGACAAAGAGGACCTGATGGGTCGGCTCCGGGATTTGGGCTACATGTGAACAGGGTCTGACGATAGCCGTTGCCCACTGTTGTAGAAGATCTAATATGATTGCGAGCGGGACGTGCACGCGTGTCCCGCTCACCTCCCGATTTCTGGCCCACCATCGTCGGTCTCGTCGGCGTCATACTGGTCGCCGCGGCTGTCTTCGCGCCGTGGGGGTCAATCCTCTGGACGTACGAGTACAGGGCCGAACAGGTCACGCCGAGCGACGAACATCTCGCCGAGGTCGTAGGTGTGGCCGACTCGACTGCCGCGTGTGCCGATACCTGCGACCTCGCCGAGACCGTCAGCGCTGACGGCCCACGGGTCGTCTCAGACGCGACGTACAGGGCCAGCTACGCGTTCGATTCGGAGCATCGTCTGGTAGTGTTGCGGGACCGAGACGGTCCGTTCTACCGGCCGAATATCACGCGGTACGAGAACGACACGGTCCGGGTCGACCTCGCGCCGGTCTCGAACGCCACCGCGCTCGAACTCGCGTCGACACCCGCGTGGCGCTTCCCGAGCGCGGTGGAGCGAGTCGCCGAATCGGGGTCGGTCCGGTCGGGCCACGACCTCGCGGGGATGGCGCGTTGGGAAGAGACGAACGCCATCATCGCATACGACGGCGGGTACGCCCGATACGCTGGCCACACGGGTCGCGGAGGGATGGACGGCGCAACAGTCTTTCCTCGCGTCTGGCTCGCCGCGGCCGGCGCGCTCTGTTGTTACTACGCCGGACGCTTGGTATCGTAGGCGCTCGCACCTCTCCCGTTGCGCCGCCGACGCTCCCGTCATCTTGATGCTCACACCGTAGCGCCTATCTTCCCCAACGCGCTATCGCCTCCAATGACAGCCGAGTGGGTCAGTCTCTTTTCCGGCGGAAAGGACTCCTCGTGGGCGCTTTACCGCGCGCTCGAAGAAGGACTCAACGTCTCCCGTCTCCTGACCGTCCACCCAAGCGACGACTCGTACATGTACCACGTCCCGGCGACCGACCTCGCCGCGCTCGCCGCCGAGAGCACCGGCATCGAACTCGTGGAGGTCCACCCCGGCGACCTCGAAGCGACCGACGCCGACGACTCCGGCGCGCAGGGCGACGCCGAGCTCGAACCGCTCGAAGCGGCGCTGTCGGAGCTCCAGTCCGAGATAGACCTCGCGGGCGTCACCGCCGGCGCCATCGAAAGCGAGTTCCAGACCGACCGGATTCAGGCGATGTGCGACCGCCTCGATATCGACCTGTTCGCTCCGTTGTGGCAGGAAGACCCCCGCGAACTCGGCGACGCCATGCTCGCGGCGGGCTTCGAAATCACGATCATTCAGGTCGCGGCCCACGGCCTCGACGAGTCGTGGCTCGGCCGGACGCTCGACGCCGACGCGCTCGACGAACTGGAGGCGCTCAACGAGCGGTACGGCGTCCACATCCTCGGCGAGGGCGGCGAGTTCGAGACGCTCGTCACCGACGGACCACACATGGACCGGCCCATCGAACTGGAGTACGAGACGGAGTGGGAGGGGACCCACGGCCGGCTCCGCATCACCGACGCGTACCTCGGCTGAGAAACAAGAACCCGCGTCCGCGGCTCGAACCGCGGGTCGGCGTTACTGCTCGTTCGTCAACCGCGAGTGCGCCCCGATGAGGGCGTTCGAGAGGTCGAGGCTATCGATGTGGGTCTCCTCGTCGACGATGGAGTTCTTGAGCTCCGCGTTTCGGATGACCGCGCCGGGGAAGACCACGGACTCTTCGAGAACGGAGTCCTCGACGACCGCGTCGGCCATGACGTGGACGTTGGTGCCGACCTCCGTGTTCGTGAGCGTCGCTGACTCGTGGATGAAGTTCTCGCCGCCGAGGTACCACGCCACGGCGTCGAGGTAGCTCTGGGGCGTGCCGATGTCGAACCACGCCTCGTCGAACGTGTAGGCGAACAGGTCGCCGTTCTGCTGGAGCCACTGCATGAACCAGCCGGGCTCGTCGGGGTTGTTGTCGCCGGAGAGATACTCGTCGAACTTGGGGAGGTCGCCCGCCGGGATGGCGTAGCAGGCGATGGAGACGAGCGTGCTCTTCGGGTCTTCGGGCTTTTCTTGGAAGTTGATGACGCGGTCGCCGTCGAGTTCGACGAGGCCGTAGGCCTTCGCGAGCTCTTTGTCGCCCACGTCGTAGGCGGCGAGACACGGCGCGTTCTTCTCGTAGAAGAAGTCCACGAAGTCGGCCACGTCGAAGCTGATGAGGTTGTCGCCCGCGATGACGACGAGGTCCTCGTCGACCTCCTCGCGGTCGATGAGTTGGGCGAGCGCACCCACGACGCCGAACTTCTCGTCTTCTTCGCTCGTGTCTTCGACCGACAGCGTCGGCTTTTCGAACGGCGACTCGTCGATGTACTCCTCGAACGCGCCGGCGAAGCGCTCGTTCGTGCTCACGAACACCTCCGAGACCCGGTCGTCGGCCTCCAGGTCTTCAAAGATGGTGTCGATGACCGTCTGGTCACCGACGGGTAAGAACATCTTGGGTCGGTGTTTGGTAATCGGCCACAGACGCGTCGCGTACCCACCGGCAAGGACGACTGCCTTCATATCCTCAAATCCCGCCACGTGGACAAGGCCTTTTTGCATCCTCTCTATCTTGCTGACATTTCTCGGCGGGAGACGGCGCAAGGGATTTTCCCTTCGACTCCCAACCCAGCGATATGACAGCCCGGGAGTCCGACACGACGGCCCGCCAGCGCATCGCCGACGCCCTCCGCGACGACCCCGCGACGGCCTCCGAACTCTCGGCGAGCGTCGGCGTCTCGGTGTCGTCGGTGTACGGCCACCTCCAACACGTCGCCCGAACGGTCCACGGGGAGGACGGCGAGCAGTTCCTCGTCGCGCCGCCGGAGTGCAACCACTGCGGCTTCACCGCCTTCGACGACCCCGTGAACTACCCCTCGCGGTGTCCGGAGTGCCGAAGCGAAAGCATCGAAGAGGCCGTGTTCAAAATCGAGTAGCGAGCGCGGTCAAAACGACGCGATGGTTCGGTTGTGGTAGTCGAGAAACGCGGAACCGAGGTCGTGGTCCTCGCGGACAGAGAGCGAAGCGCCGTCTAACTCGCGCTCGTAGGCGTGAGAGATAGCGTGCGTCTCGGGGTCGACCGCTATCATGCCGTAGTCGAAATCCGCGTGGTGGTCGGGACAGAGGACGAGGAGGTTCGCCTCGACGTCCGGGCCGTCGTGGGGCCGACCGAGCGGTCTGAGGTGATGCGCCTCGGCGTATCCGTCGTGAACACCCCGGCGACGGCGCTCTCCACAGACCTGGCACGTGTGGGAGTACCGCGCCTTCAACTCGGTTGCGAGCGCCGTGTTCCGAATGATTCGGCTCCGCGTCGTCTCGGTGCGTTCCGCGGGCGCGAGGTCCGCGGCGGCTTCCTCGTCGTCGACTCGGTCCCGCGTTTCGTGACGGCGGCGAAGCACGAATCGATAGACGTCCCTGTCGTCGCCTTCGAACGGTCCGCACGCGTAATCGACGACTTCGACTTGACCTTGGTACTCCCAGTCGGCCTCCCCCGACTCCCGATGGAAGAAGAATATCGGTAACGGGTGGCGTTTCGCCCGCGCCAGAAACTTGTTTCCGCCGGTGAGCGTCTGGTCACCGGTCCGTCCCTCTCCGATGTACGTGAACTCGCCGCCGGTCACGTCGTCACCGTACGGTCCGGTGTCGCTCGAAAAGAGACGGAGATACCGCTGGTCGTCGTCGTCGTAACAGATTTCGATGCCTCGTCCCGTCATTCCGCGGTCGAACCGCGAGGTGAGTTCTGACCCGCTCAACCGTTCGCCGGGTTCGAGCGAGAGCGCTGCGAGTTCCACAGCAGTTCCGACGACCGACCGACGAAAAAACGTTCTCCCGCGACGGGTGGTGCCGCCCGGACGGAACCGACTAGTTCGCGTCTAACTCGTCCAACAGCGTCTGGGCCGCCGCGGCCGACGAGCCGGGGCCGCGCGCGGTGATGAGGTCGCCGTCGACGGTGACGCTCGTGTCGCTGTCGAGTTCGGCGTCCCAGACGCCGCCGGCGGCCTTCACCTCGTCTTCGACCCAGTAGGGAAGCTTCCGACCGTCGGGCATCAGGTCGTCGTCGTCGACGATGCCCTCCTCCCACTCGTTGGGGAAGCCGGTGACCTCGCGCCCCTCGACGAGGAACGAGCCGTCGGCCTCGCGGGTGAACCCGAGGATGCCGACGGCGTGGCAGACGACGAGCGCCTTCGAGCCGTCGCCGGCGACAGCCTGCAGGAGCGCCTGCCGGGCGTGTCGGTCCTGATTGACGTCCCACGCGGTCCCGTGGCCGCCGGGGAACACCACGGCGTCGTACTCGTCGGCGTCGACCCGCGCGATCGGCTCCGGGTTCTGGAGTCGCTCGTCGTTCTCGTGGACCTCGACGACGCGCTCGGCGAGTTCCTCGCCGACCTCGTCGGGGTCGACAGAGCGCTCGTCGACGACCGGCACGCCGCCCGTCGGCGTCGCAACGGTCACGTCCACGCCGGCGTCGGTCAAGCTCGTAAGCGGCTCGATGCACTCTTCGCCCCAGTAGCCGTCTTCGCTGACGATGAAAAGCGCCGATGTCATCGCTCCCCGGTACGGCCCGGTCACAAAAAGGCCCCGCGGAGGCGGAAATCCGCGGGCGAACGCGACGCGGCGATGACGCCGCGGCCGCGTCGGTGTCGGGTCAGTCGTCGCCGTGCTCGTCGACGATGACGACTTCGCCGTCTTCGACGGTCACGTTGATGAGCGTCTTGACGTGGTGTTCCGAGTCGTCGAGCTCGTTCGGGCCGGCCTTCTTGATGATGGCGACGGTGTCGACGACGTCCGCGCCGATGTGGTCGAGGGCGTCGAGGACGGCCTTCATCGTGCCGCCGGTCGAGAGCACGTCGTCGAGGACGAGCACGCGGTCGCCCTCGTTGACGTCGTTGATGAACATGTCGCCCTCGGAGTAGCCCGTCTGCTGGTGGAGCGACACCTCGCCGTCGAGACCGTACTCGCGCTTGCGGATGACGACGAGCGGGATGTCCGTCATCAGCGAGACGGCCGTCGAGATGTGGATGCCCATCGCCGCCGGCGTGACGATTTTGTCGACGTTTTCGAGGTTCGCCTTGCGGATGATCTTGATGACGATCTCGCGGAGGAGCCCCGGCTTCAGCATCGGAACGCCGTCGCTGATGGGATGAACGAAGTACTCGTAGTCTCCTTTTTCGATGATCGGCGCGTCGAGAAGGGACTGCCGCAACTGGTCCATGGCGCTCGTTTCCCCGGTTAGGCATAAAATGTGGCGGTTCGAAGGCTCTCGGACACGCCGACCCACGCCGTACGGTATCTCCTCTCGTGGAGGAGACGCCGACGAGCGCGGCCGCTCTCGGCCCGGCCTGATTCTCGGTCCGGAGCGCGGCGCTCCGGAGAGTCGGTTACATCCCGCCGAGAAGCTGTGACGCGGTCTTCACGAGCGGCTCGACGCTCTCGTCGGGGTCGACGAAAAGCAGCATGCCGCGGCCGCCGCAGTAGACCTGCAACACGCCGTAGCCGTCGCGTTCCTCGAAGCGGTACTCGACGCTGTTCTGTACCGGACTCAGCCCGGAAAACAGCCCGCGTTCCATGAACTCGCGCCGAGTCTCCTCGGCGAGCGAACTCAGATGCGCCACGAGTTCCTCGCGGCTTTTGAAGTCCTCACGGACCGTTTCACCGACGTGAAACAGGTCGAACGCCGTCGCACCGTAGACGGCGACCAGCGAGACTGCCCCCTTCGCAGTCCCCCGGAGCGCGTCCATCGCGACCTCGCTGTCGGGTCCCGGTCCGTTGACGGATGCCATCCGTGACGGGTCGATTATCATTCGTTTCCCCCCCTGCCCTGACGCTGCGCGTCTCCCTGCCCGGAGCGCGCGCCTGGACGTATCATGAATCTCAGATTGTCAGTTGTTGCTATAAATGTAGAGGTGTAGTTTCTCTCGCTGAAAAACCGGCCTCAGGACGGGTAGGACGCCGTTTGACACCCGATTCGGAGAACGAGACACGACAGCGAAGCGGGGATCGACGGGCTGCGAAGGACGTGACAGGGACGGGCGCAGACGCCGGCGGACGGTCGGCCGTCAGTCGGCTCCGGGCTCGGTTCGCTCGCTCGATAACGTGGGAGTCAAGCGGACCTCGGCCCGGAACCCCTCGACCGAAAGCGAGACGACCGTCTCGTCGAAGTCGCAGTCGTAGCGGCGGCGGTGCGTGCCGTCGTCGCGGACCTCGGTCGTCGAACTGACGAGACCGCACTCGCACAGCCGGTCGAGCCGTCGGTACACGGTCGGAAGCGAGAGGTCGAGCGTCTCACCGAGCTCCTTGGCGGTGCGGGGCTCGCGGCGGAGCGCCACGAGCAGTGCCCGGGACTCGGTGTCTCCGAGTATATCCAAGAGTTCGTCGCTCGATGCACGTCCGTCCATCTCTGATGAAAGCCTCCGAACCCGCGTATAAAGTAGTTGCGCCCCCGAGACGGTGACCGCTTTCAGGGCGGGCCAGCGGGGTGAGAGAGGGCCGAACCGGGGACTCCAGAAACTATGACAAGTATCTCTGATTGGACACCTCGCGTGCGGACGAAGACGGCTGACAGCGCGACCGCCTCCCTCACGGACGACGCGGTGGAGTCGCGTGCGCTCGTCGGTGAGACGGGCGCCGCGACGCGTGAGCACAGCGCCGATCGGGCCGCGCGGACGAATCCCGCCGGCGCGACGAATATTCTCGAAGGGGTGACTGTGCTCTAAGACGTAGTATCGTCGTCCGAGAATATAAATTTCGCCCTCAGTAGAAAATCATGAAGTTGAGAAATCAGCGAATAAACCGACCGGGCGTCCCGTTTCGACGCCGGACAACCAACGGGTTTGACAACACCTAAGTCGGCGCTTCCCGCAATTTCCCCCGTGCAACCCACACCGGAAGTCGTCCTCGCGGTCGTCTTCTTGCCGTTTCTCGCCGCGGCGTTCACCCCGGTAGTCTACCGGCTCTTGGGTGAGCGCACGGCGTACTTCGCGGCCGCCGTCGCGCTGGTCACGCTCGGCCTCGTGACGGACCAGTATCTCGCGGGGGCGCACGGAACCGTGCCGTTCGACTGGATTCCCTCGCTCGGAATCTCGCTGGCGTTTCACGTAGACGGGTTGGCGCTTCTCATCGCCTTCCTCGCCAGCGGGGTCGGCGTGCTCATCCTCACGTACTCCGGAGGATACATGCACGGCGAGCCGGGCCAGGCGAAATACTACGCGACCCTGTTGGCGTTCATGGGCTCGATGCTCGGCGTCGCCCTCGCGGGCGACCTCGTCGCCCTGTTCGTCTTCTGGGAGCTGACGAGCCTCTCGTCGTTCATCCTCATCGGCCACTACACCGGCGAGGAGGCCTCCCAGTACGCCGCCCGGAAGTCGATGCTCATCACCGTCTCCGGCGGCCTGTTCATGCTGGTCGGCTTCCTGCTTCTCGTCTGGGCGTCCGGCCAGACGACGGCCATCGAGGGGACGACCTACAGCATCCCGCTTTTGGTCGAACACGCGGACGCGATTCGCGAGGTCCTGACGGCCTCCGGTCTGCTCGTCCCCGTGCTCGTCCTCGTCGGCCTCGGCGCGGCGACGAAGTCCGCGCAGGTCCCGTTCCACGTGTGGCTTCCCAACGCGATGGAGGCTCCGACGCCGGTCTCGGCGTTCCTCCACTCCGCGACGATGGTCAAAGCCGGCGTCTACCTCGTCGGCCGATTCCGCCCGCTTTTCCTCCCCGAGGACGCAGCGGTGCTCGGCGAGTGGACGCTCGTCTTCGCCGTGCTCGGCCTGCTGACGATGACCGTCGCGGCCATGCTCGCGGTGAGCGCGACCGACATCAAGGAGCTGCTCGCGTACTCGACGGCCTCGCACCTCGGCCTCATCATCGCCGGCTTCGGCTTCGCCAACAGCTACGGCGCGGAGGCCGGCGCGTTCCACATCCTGAACCACGCGAGCTTCAAGGCCGCGCTGTTCATGGTCGCGGGCATCATCGCCCACGAGGCCGGCACGCGGAACATAGAGCGCCTCGGCGGGCTCCGGAAACACCTGCCCGTGACGGCCGTCATCGCAGTCGTCGCGTCGCTGTCGATGGCCGGGTTCCCGCCGTTCAACGGCTTCTACTCGAAGGAACTGCTGTTCGAGTCGACGTACTACGCCGCCGAGCACATGGGCGGCATCGCGTGGGTCTTCCCGGTCGTCGCGGTGTTCGGGAGCGTCTTCACGTTCCTCTACTCCATCAAGTTCGCCTCGCTGTTCTTCGGCGACGAACCCGACGGACTGGGCCACGTCCACCGCCCGCCGGTGGCGATGCTCGTCCCGCCGGCGATTCTCGGCGCGCTCGTCCTCGCCATCTCCGCCCAGCCGAACCTCTTCATCGAGGGGCTCATCGGCGACGTGTACGGGAGCGTCGTCCCCGGCGAGGCGCACTCCTTTTCGGTCCACTTCCCGACCGAACTCACTCCGTACGTGATCATGAGCATCGTCACCATCGTCGTCGGTGCGGCCGCCTTCCCGTTCTACGACCGCATCCACGACGCCATCAACGCGGCGCTGCGCGGCCCCGTCCGCGCGAACTGGTGGTACGACAACTTCGTCGAGGGACTGACGACGACGAGCGTCGCCGTCACGCCGAAGATTCAGACCGGCCTCCTGCGCACCTACGCGACGTGGGGCCTCTTCGGCTTCGTCGCGCTCGCGCTCGGCGGCTACGCGGCCGCGGGCGTCGCCCTGCCCGGGTTCAGCGAACTCAGCGTCTCGATTCCCATCGTGCTCGTGCTCCTCGTCGCGCTCGTCGCCGCCTTTGCGGTCGACGTCGCGCCGTCGCACGTGGCGGGCGTCCTGACGCTGTCTATCGTCGGCTTCATGGTCGCAATCTTCTACATCCTCGCGGACGCGCCCGACCTCGCGTTGACCCAACTGGTCGTCGAGACGCTCGTGTTGGTCATCTTCCTGCTCGTCTTGGACCGCCTGCCGGCGTTCTACGGCGACGCGCCGGACCGACTCGTCTCCGTCCGCGACGGCCTGCTGTCGCTCGCCGTCGGCGGGACGGTGTTCCTCACCGTCCTGCTCTCGACGGACGCCTCCCCAGACCCGCTGCTACAGGAGTTCTTCGTGTCTCGGGCCGGCGTCCCGGCGGAACACGGGCCGTTCTTCGCGGACTACGGCGGCGGATCGAACATCGTCAACGTCATCCTCGTCGACTTCCGCGGATTCGACACCATGGGCGAGATTTCGGTCGTCGTGATGGCGTCGCTCGCCATCCTGACGCTGATTCGCATGCGGACGCGGGGTGAGGGCCAGTGAACGGCTCGTCCGGTCGGACGACCGTCATCTCGCGGACCGTCGCGCGCATCGTCGTCCCCATCATCCTCGTGACGGCTATCGCGCTGTTGTTCCGCGGGCACAACCTCCCCGGCGGCGGCTTCATCGGGGCCGTCCTCGCGGCGGCCGCGTTCGCGCTCGTCTACATCATCTTCGGGCTGGAGTTCATCCAGCGGGAGGTGCTCGCCATCAAACCCGACGGCTCGGAGCGACACCGACTCGTCGAGACCTACCGCTGGATGGCCTCGCTCGGCCTCGCAATCGCCGTGGCGTCCAGCCTCGCCCCGCTCGCGTTCGGCGCGCCGTTCCTGACGCAGGGCGTGCTCTTCGTGGAGCACCTGCCCATCTACGGCGAACTCGAAGTCGCGAGCGCGTTCGCCTTCGACCTCGGCGTCTTCTTCGCCGTCGTCGGCGGACTGCTCACCATCGTCGCGGAGGTCGGTAACGAATGACCCAGTTCTTCCTCGCCGCCACGCTCGGCGTCCTGTTCAGTATCGGCACGTACCTCGTGCTCCGACGCGACGTGGTTCGCGTCGTCTGGGGTATCAGCATCATCAGCCAATCGGCCAACGTCTACCTCGTCACCATGGGTGGGTTCGACGGACTCGCGCCCATCCTCTCGGGCCACGGCGCGAGCGGTCCGGCACCCTCGGACCCCATCGTGCAGGCGCTCGTCCTCACCGCCATCGTCATCGGCTTCGGGACGACGGCGCTCGCGCTCGTCCTGACCTACCGGGTGTACGAGGAACACGGCACAATCGACATGTACGAACTCGGAGGGAGCAGATGAGCACGGTCGTCATCGCACCGCTCCTCGTGGCGCTCGTGACGGCGATTCTGACGCTGCTCACGCGCCCGAGCGACATACTCCAACGGACGGTCAGCCTGCTCGGCGGCGTCGCCTACCTCGTCGCCGTCGCCGCCCTGTTCGACGCCGTGGTCCTGCCGCTCGGCGGCGAGTCGACCACGCTCGTCTATCAGGTCTCGAACTGGGCCGCGCCGTTCGGCATCACGCTCGTCGCCGACGCCCTGTCGGTGTTCATGCTGGCGCTCACCGGCTTCGTGTCGCTCCTGGCGCTCGGTTACTCCGTCGCGTCGGTCGGCTCGTTCGGCCAGCGCCTCAGCTACCACACGCTGTTCCACTTCATGGTGGTCGGCGTCACCGGCTCGTTCCTCACCGGCGACGTCTTCAACCTGTTCGTCTGGTTCGAGGTGATGCTCATGTCGAGCTACATCCTCGTGCTGTTTTACTCCGGCCGCGAGCACACCCGCGCGGCGCTCAACTACGTCGTGCTCAACCTCATCGGGAGCGCGGTGATGCTCGTCGCCATCGGCGGTCTCTACAGCACGACCGGGACGCTCAACATGGCCGACATCGCCCGGCGACTGGCCGAACCGGCCGCCTACGACATCGAACTCCTGCCGACGCTCGGCCTGTCGGCGGTGCTGTTCTCGGTGTTCGCGCTGAAGGCCGGCCTCGCGCCCTTCCAGTTCTGGGTGCCCGCGGCCTACCGCGCCGCGCCGTCGCCGGTGACCGCGATGCTCGCCGGCGTCGTGAAGAAGGTCGGCGTCTACGCCATCGTCCGGCTCTACTTCACTGTCTTCGCCGCGGCGTCCATCGACCTCACCTTCCTCGGCATCACCGGGGAGTCGTTCCTCGGCTTCTTCGGCCCGGTCATGTTCGCCATGGCCGCGGTCAGCATCGTCCTCGGCGGCATCGGCGCGGTCGGCCGCGACGACGTGGACGGCATCCTCGCGTACTCCTCTATCAGTCAGGTGGGCTTCATCGTCCTCCCGCTGGCGGTGGCCGCGACCGCGCCGTCCGAGGCGGTTCGGGCGCTCGGCGTGACCGCCGCGCTCGTCTACGCGTTCAACCACGGTATCGCCAAGAGCCTGCTGTTCCTCGCGAGCGGCACGCTCAAGGACGTCGTCGGCAGCGACCGCCTCTCCGACCTCGGCGGCCTCGCCGACAGAGCGCCCGTGCTCGCCGCCGGCTTCCTCCTCGGCGCGCTGACGCTCATCGGCGTCCCGCCGCTGTCGGGCTTCTTCGGGAAGTACCTCGTCTTCCAAGCGGCCGCGGAGGCGTTCGCCGCGGG
>NZ_JPES01000017.1:0-36227 GCF_000730175.1 Haloferax sp. ATB1
CCCTCCCCGAGTCGGACGACCATCGGATGGTCGAGGATGGCCGACCAGAACTCGTCGGCCTCGTCGTGAATCGTGTCTGTGAACGCCATGGAGAGATAATTGAAGAAGACGCTGAAAAGAATTATGATGAGGTAATATTCATTGGTTATCTCATGTGGAGCACGTCCCGACTGTTGTCCGACCGCCGGTCTCAAGTTGTCCAGTAAGCCGGCCGCCCGATCAGTGGTGGGTTAGCCGTCCAGTTGTCCAGTTGTCCGGTGATTAACGCGTGTGAACGACCCCGGTAGTTTAAGTCGAGCGAGTGTCAACGAATCCACAAGATGTCGCACGTGAACGCCATCGGGTCCATCGAGATTCAGAACGTCGTCGCTTCGACGGAGGTTCCGGTCGAACTCGACCTCGAACGACTCTCGCTCGATATGGACGGGACGGACTACGACCCCGAGAACTTCCCCGGACTCGTCTATCGAACCCGAGACCCGAAGTCGGCGTGTCTCGTCTTTCGATCCGGAAAAATCGTCTGTACCGGCGCGGACAGCGTCGACGACGTGAGCACGGCCATCAAAACGCTGTTCGACGAGTTCACCGACCTCGGCGTGCCCGTTCCCGAGGACGCGGATATCACCGTGCAGAACATCGTTTCGAGCGCCGACCTCGGCGGGGCGCTCAACCTGAACGCGCTGGCCATCGGGCTCGGTCTCGAAGCCGTCGAGTACGAACCCGAGCAGTTCCCCGGACTCGTCTACCGTCTCGACGAACCGAGCGTCGTCGTCCTCATGTTCGGAAGCGGGAAAATCGTGATTACGGGGGCGAAGCGGACTGCCGACGCCGAAGCGGCGCTCGAGACGGTCGACGAGGACGTTCGCGAGCTCGGACTGCTCGGGTGAGCACTCGGTGGGTATTCGACGGGTACTCGGTGGCCGTTGAGACACCGGGTGGCGTACTGACGTGTTGGCAAAGCTGGGAAGGCGGTGAACTGGAGGTCGGTCGACGGTACCGGTGCTGACAGTGATTGTTTTCGGGTTGTTGTCTGTCGGCTCCCGCTTCTCGTCTGTCCCGTCTCCTTTAGTGTCTGATTCGTTGCTTGTTGTTGTGTTGTTGTGTTGTTGTGTTGTTGTGTTGTTGAACTAGTTGAGTAGTAGAACTAGTAGTCTAGCTACTAGTGTCAGTTCGATACGTCAGTGAAGAAAACGCCATCGCGTCGTTGGATGCGTGTCGGGGTGTCGTGGCTGTTCTTCGAAATAGGTGTTGTTCATGATTCGCCCGTCTGCGTTCGGGAGCACACACACACCCCCCTCGCGTTTGTAACGGCTACGCCAGACCCTAGGCCGATTCGACACACCCCCCTCGCGTTTGTAAATCTAGGGGCAAAATCAACCGGCAACACCCCGCTCGCCGACCCACCCCCACACCGATTCGCGTTACATTCGCGAGGGTGGTGTGTCTGCACCGCCGCTCGCGTCACTCGACGTTACAAACGCGACGGTACTCCCCCGCTCGATTACAAACGCGAGGGTGGTCTCTCGGAGGTCGAGTTACAAACGCGAGTGTACCCCCACCGGCCACGTCTTCCTCGTGGCCGTCTCGCACGTTACAAACGCGAGGGTGGTGTCTGACAGCCTTACTTGCGCGATACTACTCGTTGATCGTCGAATCCAAAACCGGGACTGAAATCCCGCTCAAACGGCCGTATTTGTCGCTGTTACAAACGCGAGTCCACCCCTTCACCTTTATTACGGGTGAGTATGAATAGCGAACTCACATGACATCGGACGAGAGCGAGGGTGGGACTCGCGACCCGCTGTTTCGCTACGACCAGCCTATCTTCGCGAACGAGGATATCCTCAAAATCTCTCACCTCCCGGGTCCCGACAAGATCGTCGGTCGCGACGAGCACATGTCGAAAGTCGCACAGGCGCTCAACCCCGCCATCTTCGGACGCGAACCGACCCACCTGTTCATCTTCGGTAAGACGGGGTCGGGTAAGACGCTCACCGCCCGACTCGTGAGCGAACGACTCCAGCACGAGGCGGTCCGCGAAGACGTCGACGTTCGAATCGCCGTCATTGACTGCGGCGAACAGCACACCGAGGCGTCGGTCATCAAAACGCTCGCCTCGCAGGTCAACGACCCGTCGAAAAGCGGAATGACGATTCCCGAGCGCGGCCTGTCGACCGGCGACTACTACAACCGCCTGTGGCAGGTGCTCGACACCTGTTCCGACGTGACCATCGTCATCCTCGACGAGATAGACATGCTCCGCGACGACGAGGTGCTTCGAAAGCTCTCGCGCGCGGGCGAGAATCAAAAGATCGTGGACTCGCGTATCGGCATCATTGGCATCTCGAACAAAATCGACTACCCCGAGGAACTCACGGAGCGCGTCAAATCGAGCTTCGCCCACGACGAACTCGTCTTCCCGTCGTACGACGCGAATCAGCTCCGCGAAATCCTCGAAAACCGGAAGGACGCGTTCAAACCCGGCGTCCTCACCGACGACGTGATTCCCCTCGCCAGCGCGCTCGCCGCCCAGGAACACGGCGACGCCCGGAAGGCCATCGACATCCTTCGGAACGCCGGTCGCATCGCGCGCAACGAGAGCGCCGAGACCGTCACCGACGACCACGTGCGGGCGGCGAAAGAAAAGAGCGAGGCCGACCGCTTCAGCGAACTCCTCGAAGGGACCGCCACGCAGTCGAAGGCCGTCCTCTACTCGCTCGTCCTCCAGACCGGCGGCCGAAAGACCGCCGAGATTACGACGAACAAGATTTACCGACAGTATCTCACGGTCGCCGACGACCTCGACATGGACCAACTCTCCGAGCGCCGCGTGCAGGAACTCCTGCAGGAACTCGATTTCCTCAACGTCATTCAGTCGGAGGTCCGCGGGCGCGGCCGCGGACAGGGCGTCCACGGGACCCACCGCCTGCTCGAAGACCCGGACATCGTCAAGCGGGTGCTTCTCCGGGACAGCCGTATCTCCACGCTCGAATAGCGACACGCGACGCGCGACACGTAACACACGACACGCGACGCGCGACACGTAACACACGACACGCGACGCGCGACACGTAACACACGACACACGACGCGCGACACGTAACACACGACACACGACGTTCGCACGAATCCTTCGACGCCTGCGCCCGCGTCGGAAAAAAGCTACCGCACGAACCATTATCCCGCGTCCGTCTCTGTCGATAGACGACCGAAACCATGGACGAGGAGTTACGCTCGTTGCTCACGGGTCTCGTCGAAATCGAGACTGAGAACCCGCCGGGAGACGAGGCGGCGGCGGCGAAGTTCGTGTACGACTGGCTCGAATCCCGAGGCGTCTCAGCGACGCTCGTCGAGGAACCGTATCCCGACCGACCGCAGGTCGCGGCGCGCGTCGGCGACGGCGAGCCCTCGGTCGTCCTCAACGGCCATCTCGACGTGGTCCCGGCGGGCGACCGTGACAAGTGGACGCACCCGCCGTACGAACCGACCGTCAGAGACGGCAGACTGTACGGCCGCGGGAGTGCGGACATGAAGTGCGGCGTCGCCCTCGCGATGCTCGCGACGGTCGAGTTCGCCGACGCGCTCGATGCTGGGGCCCTCGACGGCTCGCTCGTGTTCCACGCCGCGGTCGGCGAAGAGACGGCCGAACCGGGAACGAAGACGCTCCTCGAACGCGGTTACGGCGGTGAGTACGGCGTCGTGCTCGAACCGACGGCGCTGCGGACCGCGACGAGCGCGAAGGGGCTCGGATGGTACGAGATTTCCGTCGGCGGCGACCCGTCGCACGCGAGCCGGCCCGACGAGGGAGACAACGCGATACAGAACGCCCGGCCGGTTCTCGACGCGCTCGAAGCGTACGACGAGGAGATTCGAGCGCGCTCCGACTCGCTCGTCGGTCACCCGACCGCGACGGTCACGCGGTTCGAGGCGGGGACGAAGGAGAACGTCGTCCCGGAGAGCGCGACGATAACGGTCGACCGGCGGTTCGTTCCCGCGGAGTCCGTCGAGGAGGTCGACGCCGAAATCGACGCGCTACTCTCCGACGTCGCGGCCGAACACGACCTGCGCGTCGAGTGGACGCGAACGCGGGTCTACGAGTCCGCGGCGGTTCCGACCGACAGCGACATCGCGACGCGCTTTCGGGACGCGGCCGCCGAGCACGCGGATATCGACCCCGAGCCGTGGGGAATCCGGGCGGCGACCGACGTTCGGAACCTCGTCAACGACGCCGGGATGGACGCAATCACGTGGGGTCCGGGGTCGATGGCGCAGGCCCACGCCTACGACGAGTACATCGAACTATCGGAGGTCGAAGCGGGGTACGACATCCTCCGTACGGCGCTCCGCGGGCTGTTCGAAGCCGGCGGGAACTGAGCACTCGGCCGTCGGGCGAACGGCCCGAAAAAAGCGGCAGACAGTGACTCCGGTTATTCGACGAGTTCTTCGAACCGTTCGACCGCGGCGCTCGCGACCGCCATGTCTTCGGACACCTCGCCGCCGCTGACGCCGACAGTTCCGACGATTTCGCCGTCGACTTCGAGCGGATAGCCGCCGCCGAAGACGACGAGTCGGTTCTCGTCGGTCGTCTGGAGACCCCAGAGCGATTCGCCGGGGGTGGTCGGTTCGGCGAGTTCGTGCGTGGGCGTCTGGAGTGCGGCCGCCGTGTACGCCTTGTTCCGGGAGATGTCGACGCTCGCGAGCCACGCGTCGTCCATTCGGTGCTGTGCGATGAGGTTACCCTCCGGGTTCGCGACCGTAATCACCATTCGCAGTCCCATCGATTCGGCCTCTGCTTCCGCCGCGTCGATGAGTACCTTTGCCGTCTCGAGATTGATTGCATCGGACATATCGCTTCGTCGCAACCGGTATCGACGACCCTACTTATACGTGCGCCGCGGGCCCCGACCGACCGGACGATTTCGCTTCTTTCCCTCGATTTCGGGCGTCTGAATGACCCTCGAACGGCTCAGTCGAGAGAACAACAAACGTATGAATATTTACAAATTGTGTCGGCCTTCGGCGGGGCCGTATCGGGAGGGCGTTCGGCTCGGGGCGAACAGTCGCCCTGACGCAGTCAGTCGTACAGCGGGTACTCGTCGGTCAGTTCGTCGACCTTCTGGTCGACGAACCCCTTGACCGACTCGTCGTGCGGCGCGTCGACGACTTCATAGATGAGGTCGGCGACGGTCCGGCAGGCCTCCTCGTCGAAACCGCGGGTTGTCAACGCGGGCGTGCCGGCGCGAATCCCGCTCGGGTTGAACGCCGAGCGACTCTCGCCGGGGACCGTGTTGGCGTTGAGGACGATACCGACCTCTTCGAGGGCCGCTTCCACGTCCTTGCCGGTCGTGTCCGGGTGCGACGGCCGGAGGTCCACGAGCACCAAGTGGGTGTCCGTGCCTCCGGAGACGAGTTCGAGGCCGCGCTCCTGTAGCCGCTCGCCGAGGGCGGCGGCGTTATCGACGACCTGCGACGCGTACTCCTCGAACTCGGGAGTCAGCGCCTCGCCGAAGCCGACGGCCTTGCCGGCGACGTTGTGCAGTATCGGTCCGCCTTGGAGGCCGGGGAAGACCGCGGAATCGACGTCGTCGGCGTGTTCTTCGTCGCACATGATGATGCCGCCGCGACCCGACCGAATCGTCTTGTGGGTCGAGCCGGTGACGAAGTCCGCGATGCCGACGGGCGAGGAGTGTTCGCCCGCGGCGACGAGGCCCGTGATGTGGGCGATGTCGGCGAGGTGGTACGCATCGACCGCTTCGGCCGCGGCCTGCACGCGCTCCCACTCGACCTCCCGGGGGTACGCGGAGTAGCCCGAGATGACGATGTCCGGGTCGAACTCCTCGGCCTTCTCGGCGAGTTGCTCGTAGTCGACGTAGCCGGTCTCGGCGTCGACCTCGTACTGTTCGACCTCGTACGTCTTCCCCGCGACGTTCACCGGATGTCCGTGGCTCAGGTGGCCGCCGTGGGTCAAATCGAGCGAGAGAATCTTGTCGCCGGGTTCGAGCACGGTGAGGAACACACCCATGTTCGCCTGCGACCCCGAGTGCGGTTGGACGTTGACGTGGTCGGCGCCCCAGAGTTCCTTGGCGCGGTCGATGGCGAGTTGTTCGACCTCGTCGGCGTGCTCACAGCCGCCGTAGTACCGGCTTCCCGGGTAGCCCTCGGCGTAGTTGTTCGTCAACTCCGAGCTTTGGGCCTCCATAACCGCCTCGCTGACGTGGTTCTCGCTCGCTATCATGGCGAGCGTGTCGTTCTGCCGCTGGCGTTCGCCCGTCAACGCGTCGGCGACGGCCGGGTCGGTCTCTCGAACGGTGTCGTAAGGCATCGTGAGTGCATCTCGACTCTGCGGTATAACGCTTCGCCGACCCCCCGAGACGAGGGCGGAACGACGCACCAGAACCACAACGTGACAGGACACGTATGTTCTGTGTTCGGGTCGATATGCGTGGTGAGTGTCTCTTGGATATCCCCGAAAGATAATCCGAACTGGGTTCGCTAACGGCCAAAATCGGCATATTATCTGTTCAGCTTCCGCCAAGACGAGCGCCGACCGGCGATAGCTCTATATTCGAACTTCGTCACGTTTCTCACATACCGTGCTAAGAACTATCACAGACTACGGAAAGTCCCGGAACCGAGGGGACACGAGCGTGCCGTCACTGCGCACCGTGGGGCCGACCGACGAGGTGTCTCGCCGATGAGTGAGGCCGAGTCCCTCCCGGTACAGTACAGTGACATCGAGCGCGCGCGCGAGCGACTCGAAAACGAGCGCGTCGTCAAGCAGACGCCGATAGAGCGGAGCACCTCGCTCGGCGACCTCGTCGGCGCGGACGTGTACCTGAAGATGGAACACCTCCAGTGGACGGGATCGTTCAAGACGCGGGGTGCGTACAACAAGATTCGACAGGATACCGACCGCGGAATCGACGAGTTCGTGGCCGCGAGCGCCGGCAACCACGCGCAGGGCGTCGCACTCGCTGCGACCGAGTGCGGGGCCGACTCCACGGTCGTGATGCCGGAGAACGCTCCGCAGACGAAAATCGACGCGACGCGCGACTACGGCGCGTCGGTCGAACTCGTCGGCGAGGACTTCCAGGAGACGATGGCGTACGCCCAATCGCTCGCCGAAGGGTCGGACGCCGAGTTCGTCCACGCGTACGACGACTGCGACATCGTCGCCGGGCAGGGAACGCTCGGCGTCGAGATGTACCGCGACCTCCCCGAGATGGACACCGTGGTCGTCCCCATCGGTGGTGGCGGCCTCATCTCGGGTATCGCCACCGCCATCAAGCACCACGACCCCGACATTCGCGTCGTCGGCGTACAGGCCGAGGGCGCGGAGACGGTCCACGAGAGCCTCGACAAGGGCGTTCCCGTGACGCTCGACGACACGAACACCATCGCCGACGGCATCGCCACCGGCGGCATCTCCGAGTTGACGCTCCGAACCATCGAGGAACACGTCGACGAGGTCGTCACGGTCTCCGACGGGGAAATCGCGGAGGCCATCCTCCTCTTGCTCGAACGCGCCAAGCAGGTCGTGGAGGGGGCCGGTGCCGCCTCCGTCGCCGCCGTGCTGAGCGACGACCTCGATGTCGAGGGCGAGACCGTCATGCCGCTTCTCTGCGGGGGAAATCTGGACATGACGATGCTCCAGACGGTGCTCGTTCACGCGCTGACCAGCCGTCGCCAGACGCTCCGTCTCCGGGTTCGAATCCGGGACGAACCCGGCGAGATGGCGCGACTTTCGCAACTCATCGCCGACCGCGACGCGAACATTCACGACGTTCGCCACGTCCGCGCCGTCGACGCCCTCGATGTCGGCGAGGCCCATCTCCTGTTCCGAATCGAGACGAAAGGGGCCGAACACGCGGCGGCCGTCGTGGACACGATAGAGGACGCGGGCTATGCGGTTGACGACGTTTCGGCCTGACGATAGCCCCGCGTCGTCAGTCGCACTCGGTCTCTTCCCGCCGCTTGCCTACAAAAATAATACTTTTTGACACGTTGTGCGAGTCCAGACGGAACACAGCTTGAACGACGGGCGTACCGACGCGCTCCCAGCGAACCGAATCATCCACACGGACGAAGCGTCCGCTACATCTCTCCGGCCGACTGCCTGATGCGCGCCACGACGTCCTCCCGACTCACGTCCGGGTCGTCGTCGGTCGTGAGTCGGCCCATCACGAATTCGAGCAGGTCGAGGTCTTGGAGCAGGTCGAGCGCGTCCATGCGTTCGAGGTCGAGCGCCTTGCCGAACTCGTAGACGGTCTTGGCGTCGTTGGCGGCATCGGCGAGTTGGCCGATTGTGACGGACTCGGGGAGGCCGATGCCGTCGGCGAGCGCCTCGGGCGACCCGTCGCCGTCCGTCGCGGGCGTCGGTGGTCGCTCGACGCCCGCCGGTTCGCCGGCGAGCGACGTTTCGTACGACGACGGCTCGTGGACGCCTTGGTCGATCATGTACCTGCGGACCGTCTCGTCGGTCACGTCCATCTCGAAGGCGTCGGCCATCTGCTCGAACGTCTCGTACCGCGCGTACACGGCTTCGAGGTACGTCGTGTCTTCGAACGCCGGCACGTTCGGATTCCGAACGGCTTCTGGTAGTTCGGTATCAGCATCGGCATCGTCGTCGGCTGTCTCGGTTGAACTCGTCGTTGGCGCCTCGGTCACGACCGTGACGACGACCGCCGGGTCGCCGTCGAGCGTGATGTCCGCGGCGTCGACGGCGACGTGCTCGCGGTCGCTCGGCAAGACGTCGTCGACACCGAGCGTGAGCCCAATCGACCCGTTGGATTCGAACGAAGCCCCTTGGATTCGAACGGGTGCGTCGCCGTCCGCGTCCGACGAGAGCGTGAACTTGACGTCCGCGGACGCGCCCGACGCCGTGACCGCCACGGACGACTCGCGGACGCTCGCGGCGTCCATCCGCTCGCACTCTTCGAGGAATTCGCCTAGTCGCCGAAGTGATGTGCCCACGCTCATTGTCCGTTCCGACGGACGGGCCGGGACTCCCTGAAAAGCGGTGTGGAATACTGAGTCAGTTTATATAGTCCCTCAGAATATGCGGCGAAAACTATAAACAAGAATCTGATGTTCAAACGACTATATTGTGCCCATGAGAAACGCTTCTGTCGCGAGCGTCGAAACGACTTCGCGACCTTCAACCGAACCGGCAGCCTGGCTTCCCCGGTGTCGAATCTCTTTATTCACCAGGTGAAGACACGATGAGTCTGATAACCGTTGCCGACATTGCGCACGACGACCTCGCGCTGACGCCGACGATTCAGTCGGACGCCGCGAGCGAGATAGACGTTATCTCTCAATCCGCGACCGACCCCGAGACCGGCCTGTTCTTCTTCGTCGTGGAGTGCGCAGATGTTTCGGCGTTCGAAGCGGCGCTGGAGGTCGACCACACCGTCAGCGACTGGCAGCTCGTCTCCGAGCGGGAGGAGTCCGCGGTGTATCGCATCGGACACACGCCGGACACGATCCTCCTCTCGCCTATCATCACGGAACTCGGCGGGCTCATGCTTGACGCGTGTAGCAACGACACGGCGGGCTGGCGGGTCCGGATCCAGCTCTCGGACCGCGAGGCGCTTTCGGAGCTGTGGGAGTACTGCGAGTCGAACGACATCTCCTTCGAGCTGAACCGAATGTTCCGACAGGACGGCTGGATGAACGGCGAGCCGAGCAAGCTGACCGACCCCCAGCGGGACGCGCTCGTCGCCGCCTACGAACACGGCTACTTCGAGGAGCCCCGAGAGGCGGCGCTAGACGACCTCTCGGAAGTTCTCGACATCTCGCCGACGGCCGTCAGCGGACGCATCAGGCGGGGGACCGCGGAGCTGGTCGAGTCGATTCTCCTCGACGAGTGACCGGGTGACACCCCGCAGAAAAGGTGTGGTCGTCAGACCACGAGGACGTAGTCGTCCCGCGGTTCGTAGATCTCGCCGCTCATCCGCAGGTCGCGGACGGCATCGAGGGTTTCCCCGATGGCGACACCGTTGTCTGCGAGCGCCGCGGCGAGTCGTCCGAGTTCGACGCCATCCGGGTGGTTTTCGCCGAGTTCGGTGAGCGCCGTTTTCACGTCGTCGCTTCCGACGTCGGCGTCGAACGCGACGCGCTCCCACTCGACGTCGTGGCCGGTGACGTTCGCGTGTCGTCGGTACAGGTCGACGGCGTCGTTCGGCTCCGTGACGGAGACGTGGAGGTCGCACGCCGGGCAGGTGACGACGCCGGCGCGTGGTTTTTCGGCTAGTTTGGCATCCTCGTTTTCAGGCATTGTAAGCGTCCTGTGCGAGGCGGTGCAGTTTGTGGACGGTGTGTTCGTTCGGACCGAGCTGTGCCTGCCCGAGCGCGCCGGACGTGAGTCCCTCGTACTGCCGTTCGACGAGTTCGAAGTCCTCTTCCTGGAGCTGTCGGCTCGTCTGGACGAACTTCTCTTCTTCTTCCGACAGGTCGGAGTCGCGGAAGTAGTAGTCCGCGATGAGCTGGAAGCGCCCCTCGTCGATGGGGTCGATGATGTACGTGCCGTAGCCGTCGGCGGTGCCGTACATGTTGACCGTGAAGTTCGGCCAGAAGTAGTAGAACTTGGCCTCGTGTTCGGGGTGGATGCGCATCTCGTCGTCGACGTCCTCTTTGTGCTTGTAGTGAAGCACCCAGTGGTAGTCGTTGACTTCGAGTTCGGACTCCATGAGTTCGAGCCCCTGCACCCAGTCTTGGTGGTTCGCCTGACAGTGGTCGCACTCGGAGTAGTTCCCGCTGAACGTCTTCCAGTTGCACTCGACTTCGGAGACGTAGCGCCGGGCGTGTTCGTACTCGCCGAGCGGCAGGTCCTCGAGTTCCGTCTTCATCGAACCGGCCTGTTCGGTCAGCGAGAGGCTCGGTTCGTCCTCGAAGTTGACGAACACGAGCGGCCCGATGGCGTCCGTGTTGACCTCCATCAGTCCGTTCTCTTCGGGGTCGAGTTCGCTGACGGCGTCGTCGTCGAGGTCCGGGTTCAGGCTCGCCTCCTCGAAGCTCTTGGGGGTGCTCTGGAGCGACCCGTCGAGTTCGTACGCCCAGAGGTGGTACGGGCAGGTGATTCGATTGAGAGTTCCGGTGTCGGTCATCGGCGTGTCGTCGAGCATCTTCGACCCGCGGTGGGCACAGACGTTGTAGAACGCCCGCACGTCGCCCTCGCCGTCGCGGGTGACGATTATCTGCTTGTCACCGATGGTTCGCGTGAAGTAGTCGCCCGCGTCCGGGATGTGGGTCTCGTGGCCCGCGTAGACCCAGTACTGACCGAACACTTTCTCCTTTTCCATCTCGTGGACCTCCGGGTCGGTGAAGTACCTCGCCGGCAGCGCGTTCGTTTCCGCGGTGATGTCAGCACTTACTGCACCGATTTCGTCACGATTGTTGTTCCACCGTGTCATGGGAAGAAGAAACACACATTTGTGGAAAAGGATTCGTCGGGAATAGTGGACCCGTATAAGTGGCGGTGGATATCCGCGAGCGCTCGGCGTTCGGCCGCCAGCGCCGCTCTCGGCGGGCCGAGCGTCGTTCCTCGGAAAAAGGGGCTCCGTGATACAGGTCAAGAGTGAAGGGGGGACGTTCCGAACCGCCGGTCACAATGAGTGTCCGCGACGACCGATACGACGTCGCCGTCATCGGGGTCGGCGGGATGGGAAGCGCGACCGCGTACCACCTCGCCGACCGCGGCCTCGACGTCGTCGGTCTCGAACGCTACGACATCCCTCACTCGCAGGGGTCGTCTCACGGTATCACCCGCATCATCCGCCGCGCGTACTACGAACACCCCTCGTACGTTCCGCTCATCGAACGCGCGTACGACCTCTGGGACGACCTCGCCGAGGAGACCGGCCGCGAGGTCATCCATCGAACCGGCTCCATCGACGCCGGACCAGAGGACAACGACGTGTTCGCGGGTTCGAAACGCTCCTGTGAGGAACACGACATCCCGCACGAGGTGTTGACCGGCGCGGAGGTCAACGAGCGGTTCCCCGGCTACGAACTCCCCGAAGAGTACCGCGCGGTCTATCAGGAAGACGGCGGGTTCATCGTCCCCGAGCAGGCGATTATCGCGCACACCGAAGCGGCGCAGGCCCGGGGTGCCGAGATTCGCGCCCGCGAACGGGTCGAAGACTGGGCGGAGACGAACGACGGCGGCGTGCGCGTCCGCACCGACCGAGGTGTGTACGTCGCGGACGCGCTCGTGCTCGCCGCGGGCGCGTGGAACTACAAGCTTGCCTCGGCGCTCGACGGCCTCGCAGTCCCCGAGCGACAGGCGCTCGCGTGGTTCCAACCGGAGTCACCGGCGACGTTCGCGCCCGAGGAATTCCCCGTCTGGAACCTCAGCGTCCCCGAGGGTCGGTTCTACGGGTTCCCGGTCCACGACGTGCCGGGATTCAAACTCGGCAAATACCATCACCGCGACGAGGAGGTCGACCCCGACGACTTCGACCGCGAGCCGAACCGCGCTGACGAGGCGATACTCCGGGACGTCACGGAGAAGTACTTCCCGGAGGCCGCGGGGCCGACGATGTCGCTCGCGACGTGCATGTTCACGAACTCGCCGGACGGACACTTCACCCTCCAGCACGCTGCCCGACCACCCGCAGGTCGCGGTGGGAGCCGGCTTCTCGGGACACGGCTTCAAGTTCGCCAGCGTCATCGGCGAAATCCTCGCCGACCTCGCCGTCGACGGCGAGAGCGACCTGCCGCTCGGCATGTTCTCGCTCGACCGGTTCGAGTGACGACGGACGCGTTTCGATTGTCATCCGTAAACTGTTCATGCGATATTATCTTTGCACTATCTATCCATTTGCGTATAAATACCACTATTATCGAAGACCACTCGTTATGATGTGTAATACCGATGGGTTGGTTGAATCGTGAGGGGTGTGGACTCGCAACATGGGTCAAACTGACGTGCCGAACCTGACCATCGACCGTCTCTCGGCGGTCGCGGCGGGTGCCCCAAAGCGGGGAAAACGACATGATCGAACACGAACTCAAGTGGCGGTCGTCCACGGAGGGTGTGACGGATGACAGATAACAGCGACTCGGCCGGTCGGTCGACGAGCGGACTACAGGCGGACCTGTTCTATCCCGAGACGGAGCGCGAACCCGGCGACGGGAACATCCAGCGGTGGGGGTTCGACATCCACCCCGTCGTCTTTCCGGTCGCGCTCTTGATCATCGGCGTCTTCGTCGCGGTGACGCTCGTTCTCGGTGAACAGGCGGCGACTATCTACTCGGACGTCAGGGGCTTCTTTGAGGGCAACTTCGGTTGGTTCTACCTCCTGTCGGTGAACCTCTTTATCGTCGTCTTGGCGTACTTCGCGCTGAGTAAGTACGGCGAGATAACCCTCGGCGGCGTCGAGGCCGAAAAGGAGTTCAGCGACTTCTCCTGGATGGCGATGCTGTTCAGCGCGGGCATGGGTATCGGGCTCATGTTCTACAGCGTCTCGGAGCCGCTGTACTACTTCACCAACGTTCCCGGCTTCTTCGACGCCGAGGCCGGGTCCGGCGCTGCGGGCATCGCCGCGATGACGCAGACGTTCTTCCATTGGGGATTCCACCCGTGGGCCATCTACGGTCTCGTGGGACTGGGGCTCGCGTTCTTCTCGTTCAACAGGGGGCTCCCGCTCACCTTCCGGTCGATTTTCTGGCCGCTCCTCGGCGAGCGAATCTACGGCTGGCCGGGCCATCTCATCGACCTCGTGTCGGTGTTCGCGACGCTGTTCGGCCTCGCCACGTCGCTCGGCCTCGGGGTCGCGCAGATAAACACGGGCCTGTCGTATATCCTCGGCGAGAGCATGCTCGGCGTCCTGAGCGTTCCGAACAACACGGGGATGCAGATTGGGCTTATCGCCGTGATTACTCTCATCGCCACCGCCTCCGTCGCGGCCGGCCTCGAAGACGGCATCCGGCGTCTGAGCACGCTGAACGTCTTTTTGATGTTCGTCCTGTTGGCGTTCGTGCTCGTCGCCGGCGCGACGATGAGCATCTTCGGCGCGTGGGTGCAGGGTCTCGGGAACTACTTCAGCGACTTCCTCTCGCTGGCGTTCTTCACCGGGACGCTTGGCGACGGCGCGTCAACCGTCAACGGCTGGACGGTGTTCTACTGGGCGTGGTGGATTGCTTGGTCACCGTTCGTCGGCATGTTCGTCGCGCGCATCTCGAAGGGGCGGACGGTCCGCGAGTTCGTCTTCGGCGTGTTCGTCCTGCCGTCGCTGTTCTCGACGGTCTGGCTCTCGGCGTTCGGCGGGAGCGCGCTGTTCAACTCGCTTCAGGGTAACGGCGCGGTTCTCGCGACCTACGGCGAGGCCGGACAGACGGTCGCGATGTTCGCGCTCCTCGAACAGTTCCCGTTCAGCGCTATCACGGGACTGCTCGCCGTGACGCTCGTGGTGACGTTCTTCGTGACCTCCTCCGACTCGGGGTCGCTCGTCGTCGACCACCTCACGTCGGGTGGCAAGCACAACGTACCGCGGACCCAACGCATCTTCTGGGCGGTCGTCGAGGGTCTCGTCGCGGCACTTCTCCTCTACGGCGGCGGCCTCGGCGCGCTCCAGACCGCGGCCATCGCGACGGGATTCCCGTTCGCCGTCGTCCTCGTCGTCATGTGCTACACGGTCTATCTCGGTCTCGACAAGGAGTACGAACTCCTGCAGTCCGAGGAGTTCGCCGAGCGAATCGAGAACTTGGCGGACGAGGACATCGACATCGACGTCGGTCGCTCTCGGACGTCGGTCGTGACCAACGTCCAAGAGAACCCCAGCACGACGGACGACTAACGACGGGGTCACCGAACGATGACTCGATGCTATCGATGAACGCGCTCGCTGTCGTTTCGGCGGCGTTCGCGGTTTTCCTTTTCCTCGTTGCGCTGTTCGCGATGACGGTCGGTGAGCTACGGGGCGCGGGTCTCGCGTTCCTGAGCGCCAGCCTCGTCATCTACCTCAGAGAGAAGTACCTCGCCGGCGAGTGACGTTCGTCGGCGAACGCTCCCCGTCCCGTTGGCAAACGCCGCTCGTCGGCGCTCTCTCCTCGTGCAAACGACGCTCGTCCCGTGGTGAGACCCGGCTCTCACCACCCCCGGTACGTATACACCTCAGATAGTGGACCCGGAGAGATATCCGGGGGCCGCGGTCACTACTGTTTGGTATATGAACACATGGTCTACGTTTCCCGAACGCGCCGGAACGGTCGTTGTCGGGGCCGGCTGTGTCGGTTGTAGCGCGGCGTATCACCTCGCCGAGTCGGGTCGCGAAGACGTCGTCGTCCTCGACCGGGGGCCGCTGTTCGAGACGGGAGGTTCGACCTCTCACGCCCCCGGACTCGTGTTCCAGACGGCCGGGAACAAGCTGATGACGGAGATGGCGTCGTACACGCGCGACCTCTACGACGGGTTCGGCGACTTCCGGACGTGCGGTGGCATCGAGGTCGCCTACTCCGAAGCGCGCTGGGACTTCCTCAAACGCAAGCGCGAGTGGGGACAGTCGTACGGTATCGACGAGGGCGAACTTCTCACGCCCGAAGAGGTCGAAGCGCGCGTCCCGCAGATAAACGCCGACGTCATCTACGGCGGGTACTACGTCCCGTCGGACGGGAAGGCTGACGCCGTCAGCGCCGCCGAATCGATGGCGGAGCAAGCCCGCGAGGCAGGCGTCGAGTTCTACGGCCACACCGAGGTCACGGATATCGACGTCTCCGACGGCAGTATCGACGCGGTCGACACCGAACACGGTCGAATCGAGGCCGACGAGGTGCTCGTCGCCACGAACATCTGGGGGCCGCTGTTCGGCGAGATGGTCGGCACGGACATCCCGCTTGTGCCCTGCGCGCACCAGTATCTCGTCTCCGACGAACTGGACGAACTCGCGGGCGCAGAGCGCGAAATCGAACAGCCGCTCCTCCGGCATCAGGACCACTCGCTGTACTACCGCCAGCACGGCGAGCGCTACGGTATCGGCTCGTACAACCACGAGTCGCTCCTCGTCAACCCGGCTGATATCTACGGTCCCGACAAGCTCGACGACCTCGGACTCGAATACCCGTCGCTTCGGGAGTTCACCGAGGAGCACTTCTACGAGAACACCCACCCGGACCACGACCGGTCGGCGTTCGACGCCGCAAGCGAACTCGTCCCCGGCTTCGAGGACTGCGAGTGGACTTCCGCCATCAACGGCATGTTCTCGTTCACGCCCGACGGCATGCCCATCCTCGGACCGGACGAGGACACGGACGGTCTCTGGTGGGCGCTCGCCGTCTGGGTCACGCAGTCCGGCGGCGCGGGCGACATCGTTGCCAGCTGGATGGAAGACGGAACGCCGCGGCTCGACGGATCCCGAGTCAACGCTTCCGGCGCGCACGTCTCCCGGTTCCAATCGCACACGGGGAGCCGCGAGTACACCTACGGGCGCGGCGCACAGCAGTACCGCGAGGTGTACCAACTCATCCACCCGCGCGAACAGCCGGACGGACAGCGCGCCCTCCGCCGGAGTCCGTTTTACGACCGGCAGGCCGAACTCGGCGCGGAGTTCTACGACAGCGACGGCTGGGAGGTCCCGCAGTGGTACGAGTCCAACGAGACGCTCCTCGAAACGTACGACGTTCCGGACCGCCCCGACTGGCTCTCGCAGAACTGGTCGAAGGTCCAGGGCGCGGAACACCAGCACCTCCGCGAGAAGGTCGGCATGGTCGATATGACGACCTTCACGCCCATCGAAGTGACGGGGCCGGGCGCGCTGGAGTTCCTGCAGGGGCTCCTGACGAACGATATGGACGTCACGCCGGGTCGGATGCGCTACTCGGCGATGCTCAACGAAGACGGCGGCGTGCTCGCCGACCTGACGGTCGCCCGCCTCGGCGACGACCGGTTCGTGCTGTTCACCGGGGGCGGAAGCTCGGCGACGCTCCACTCGCGCTGGGTTGAGGAGCACGCGCCCGACGACGGCTCCGTCGACGTGACCGCACACGTCTCCAGTCGGACCGGCATCGGCGTCTTCGGACCCGACTCCCGGAAGGTGCTTGAGAACCTCGTCGAGGCCGACCTCTCGAACGACGAGTTCCCGTTCTACTCCGCACAGGAGACCTACCTCGGCAGCATCCCCGTGACCATGCTCCGACTCTCGTACGCCGGCGAACTCGGCTGGGAAATCTACGCCCCGACCGAGTACGGGAGCCAGCTCTGGGACGCCATCCGGGAGGCCGGCGAGGAGTACGACATCGCGCCCGTCGGTTGGGCCGCGCTCGACTCGACGAGCATGGAGAAGGGATTCCGTCTCTGGGGAACGGACCTCACGCCCGAACACAACCCGTACGAGGCCGGAATCGGCTTCGCGGTCGACCTCGACACCGACTTCGTCGGGAAGGCGGCGCTCGTGGAGGACAAAAACGACGACAGCCCGAGCGACCGAATCGTCCCGATAACGCTCGACGAGGAGGAAGCCGTCGTCGACGCGGGCCACCCGGTGTTCGCCGACGGCGAGGTCGTCGGCTACTGCTGTCGGGCGGACTACGGCTACACTATCGACGCCGGCATCGCGTACGCGTACCTCCCCGAGCAGTACGCCAGTTCAGGGCAGGACGTCGAAATCCGGTACGAGGGCGACGCCTACCCCGCGACGGTCCGGTCGGGGCCGCTTTTCGACCCTGACCGCGACAAGATGATTCGGTGAGCGCCGATTCGCGGCGCGTCACCGCCTCTGCCTCAGTTTATCGGCGGTGTCGAACCGCAGTCGCTGATAGTCTGACGAGGCCGTGCTGAACTCTGGACGAACGTATTGGGAGTCAGGACTGTCTGATGAATAACTACCCTACCGCTGTCACTCGTCTTCGACGGCCTTCAGGTCGAGCCGCGGAGCAAACGACTCGTACGTCTCGTCGCTCGAAACGATCGTGTCGCCATCTGATTCGACGAGATGGAGCGCGTCGAAGGGCGTGAACCCGTGGTCTTCGACGTAGGTTGCGGCCGTGAGGACCGTATCAACGTCGCCCCGAACTTCTAACAGCGCGGCCACGTTCGTGATGACCCGTTCCGTGTCCCGCTCTTCTCGGTACGCGACCATGAGGAGTTCGATGAGCGTGAACTGCGACGTCCACAGTTCGTCCCGATGGTCTCGGTAGACCGTCTCTGCGGCATCGCCGAGCCAGTCTTCGTCCTTGATGAGTGCCAGCAGGAAATCCGTCTCCGCGTACATTCAGCGGCCGGCCTCGTCTATCGCCGCGTTCCTCGCTCCGTGGCGGAGTTCTTCGGCCGTCTTCTCGACGTCCGCGAACTCGGTGCGGAGCGCATCGAGCGGGTCATCCTCGATTGGAATCAGCTTGATACCGTCGTGCAGTTGGACGATGTGGTAGTGTTCACCGTACCGCTCTCTGATCTCTTTGGGGAGCGTGAGGCGTCCGCGACCGTCCAGCGTCGCTTCGGACATACGCTCACTACGGTGGGTATACTGAAGTAATTTCCCCACATATCGACCACTACCCACGCGGAGCGGACCGTCTCGGTCGGTGCGCTCCCGCTGTCGTGTCGCTCGTGTTCTGTCCGGTGCTAAGAGGTTTGACGGAGACGGATTATTCGAATTATTCGGAGCGTTCCTCGTCGACGCCGCGCTGTTCGAGGACGCGTTCGACGATTTCTTCGGGGTGTTCGGTGGCCACGTCGAGCGCGGCGTTGTGGAGTTCGCTCTTCGTGACGCCCTTGAGCCCGTGGTCGCGGGTCAGGTCCCGCTCCACGTCGTAGGTGATGATGTCGTCGAACTCGTCGGCGACCGCTTCGAGCACGTAGAGCGCCTTGTGGACGGTCTCATCGAACTCGAACGCGGGGCGCTCTCGGGGGTCGACCTCCTCGACAGGCTCCGGTTCTGTCCCTCCTTCCGATTCGACCGCGTCGTCGGTGCCGGCGTCTTCGGACGCTGGTTCGGGTTCCGGTTCGGGGTCCGCCGCGGACTCCCCACTCCCCATCGCGGCGTCGAGGTCGCCGAAGGGGTCTTCGCTCATCGGGCCACCTCGCCCTCTTCGACGATTTGCGCGAGTTCATCGTAGCACGCCAACTGGTCGCAGGTGCTGTCGTAGTCCCGAAGCGGCATGTGCTCGCGAATCGACGCGTCGATGGCCGAGCGGTGTCGAATTCCCGGCTTCGGCAGGTCGTCGTCCCACTCGCCGTTGTCGATGGCCTCGAACACTTCCGGGTCGGTGTACGCGAAGTTCGGGAGCTTCGACGCGATGTTCGGCTTCGAGACGAGCGCCTCCACGAGCCGTCTGGTCGGGCGGTCGTGGTCGATTCGGTCCCGCAGGTCGGTCGGCACGACGGCGAGGATTTCGAGGTCGAAGTGTTCGCGCGCGGGCGTGATGAGTCGCTTGACGGTCTTTTCGAGTCCCGAGAGTGCCCCTGACTCGGGTCGCATCGGCAAGACGAGGTTCTGCGTGGCGTACAGCGCGTTGTCGTTGAGCTTCCCGCGCGCCGCGGGGCAGTCCACGACGACGTAGTCGTAGTCGTCGCCGAGAAGCGGGTCGATGACGCGCTGTTTGAGCCGCGCCGACCCCATCATCACGCCGCCGAGGTCGGACTCGACCTGCTCGATGCGGTCGTTCGAGGGGAGGAGGTCGATTTCGAAGCCGGTCTCCAAGATGAGCTCTCGCGGCTCCAACTCGGCGTCGTCGAGGAGCACGTCGCCGAGATGCGCTTCCGAGTAGAACTCCTCGCCGAACCCGAGACCCGTCGTGGTGTGTCCGTTCGGGTCGAGGTCCACGAGCAGTACGTCGCTTCCCCGGTGTGCGAGCTCGCGGGCGAGGTTGATGGAGGTCGTCGACTTGCCGATACCGCCTTTGAGGAGACAGACGCTGACTGCACGTGACATGATGGGGATATCCGTGATAGCGAGATTCTCGGCACAGTTGAAATAATTATGGTTACTCCCGCTCTTTGGGCAATCCAAATTATCCAAATATTCCAAATTATTTAAACTATATTTTATCGACTCGATTCGCGCTCTCACCTCCGACTGGCGGCCCGAATTGTCACCGGCAGTAGCTATTTGGACCCGTTGTGTGCAGGTAAATTCGTGACAGATTGGTTGCCCGACCGAGGTCTGCGCACCCCCGAACTCTCGTCGCAGACGGTGACGCTCGCGGTCGCGCCGCCCTGCTCCTCGCGGTCGTCGGCCTCCGTCCCGTCTCCGCCCTTCCGGTCCGGTCGCAGTACGCGCTTTCGGTTTTCGTCGTCGCGCTCCTGCTCTGGTTGACGAAGCCGGTCCCCTATGCGATTTCGAGTCTGGCCTGCGTCTCGCTGCTGTACGCCCTCGGCGTCGTGGACTCCTTCGAGGCCGCGGTGAGCGGTTTCACCTCCTCGCTCGTGTACTTCCTCCTCGTGTTGTTACTCCTCGGCAACGCGGTCCGGTCCGTGGGTCTGGACACCCGGTTAGCGAACCGACTGCTGTCCCCGGACAGCACGCCTCGCGGGACGTTCCGCTCCATCGCGCGGAACGTCCTCGTGCTGGCGCTTTTCATGCCGTCGGCGATGGCCCGCGCGGTCGCGTTCATCCCCATCGTCGAGGAGGTGACAGGGGAGTTCGACCTCCCGGAGGGAAGCGGGTTCGAACGGGCGGCGTACCTCCTTTTGGGCCACATCAACCCCATCGCGTCGATGGCGCTCATGACCGGCGGCGGGATGGCGCTCGTCACCTCGGGCATCCTCGCGACGAGCGTCCGACCGCTCTCGTGGGTCGAGTGGGCGGTCTTGATGATTCCGCCGACGGTAGTGCTCTACGCGCTCGCCGCCGCGGCCGCCGGCCTCCTCAACGACGTCGATGCCGACGCGACCGTCGACCCCGGTCCGGCGGGGATTGCGGACCCGTCCGCCGACGGCGAGCTGACTCGCGAGCAGGGACTCGTCGCGGCGGTGATGACCGGCACGGTCCTCGCGTGGGTCGTCGGGTCGTTCGTCGGCCTCCCCGAGATTCTCCCGGCGGTCGTCGCGGTCACCGTCCTCGCGCTTCCGGGGGTCGACGTCATCGACGCCGCCGACGTCAAGCGACTCAGTTGGGGCGTCCTCTTTCTCATCGGCGCGACGCTGTCGATTCTGGACGCACTCGAAGCGACGCGGACCATCGCGCTCGTCGTCGACCTCCTCGCGCGGTTCGTCCCGTTCGAGGCGTTCAGCCACTGGCAACTCGTCGGACTGCTCCTCGGGTTCGCGGTCGCCGTTCGCGTGCTCTTTTCGACCGGGTCGGCCGCCATCGTGGTGATTCTCCCAATCGTACTGCGGTTCGCGGAGACGTTCGGCGTGACGCGGCTCTACCTCGGCCTCGCGGTCCTCCTCGTCGTGGGGTCGACCACGATTCTCCCGTTCAACACGACCGCCGTCCTCGTCTCGCTGGACCGCGGCCCGCTGACCAACCGGGACGTGACGCTGTTCGGACTCGTGACGATGGGCCTGTCGCTCGTCGTCGTGACTCTCTCGTGGCTCTTCTACTGGCCGCTCGTCGCCTGAGTCGGTGACTGACCTCCCGTCCCGTCCCGTCCGGGCGAACCGGCTTTCGGCGTCGCCGCCCGTTGCGACAATCACCGGGCTATTTGTAGGTGAACGGTATCTGCCGGTACGGGTGAGTCCGCATCTTACGCGTTGAGTTCACGACGGCTCCGACCGGCGTCATGTCGAAGATAGATCGTCGCCTGCGAGACGCCCGGAGCATCGAGTTGGACAACGCGTTTTACGTCGAGGACGGGACGTGGATCGAGTCGCTCACCGTCGCCTCGAACGGCCCCTTCGACGTGGAGTCGCTCCTCGCCGACATCTCGGGAGTGACCGTCTTCTACGACGAGGAGATACCGACCGCCTCGACCGACGTGCAGATACGCCGAGTGACGATTCTCGCCAACGAGTCGTACCCGTTCATCCTCGGACTGGTGCTCAGACAGGAGACGATTCCGAACCGCATCGTCCTCCAAGACGGCGTCTTCGAAGTCGTCGCCACCGCGCAGGACTGGGACCACTTCCGGGAACTCGCCGACGAGATTCAGGAGACGCTCGGCGAGTTCGAACTCCGCTCCGTGACGCAGGACGAGACCCCCGGTGAACCGCTCGACAGCGGGCGGTTAAAGGAGGTGTTAATCTCCAAGCTGACCGACGACCAACTCGCGGTTCTGGAGACGGCATTCAACCACGGCTACTTCCACATCCCGCGGGAGACGTCGGAGACCGAACTCGCGGACGAACTGGGCATCGCTCAGTCAACGCTGAGCGAACGACTCCGGACCGCGGAACGAAACCTGCTCGAACTCATCTACGGTCCGCGACAGGAGTAGCGCCGCACCCGCTGGAGAATGTTGCCGCATCTCGACGACCGAGTATATAAAGAACGATAGATATCGGGACGTATCGGGAACAGCACCATGGAAGATACTCCATAACAGGCTGTCGCAATGTCGGAGAAAAATCGTGATAGTTCAGGTGTCGAACGCGGAACTGGCCTCACGCGACGCGACTACGTGGCGGCGACTGCGACCGCCTTCGGCGCGACCGGGCTCGCGGGGTGTACCGGTGGCGGCGGCAACGGGAGCGGCGGGAGCGACGGCGGGTCGAGTCTCACTCCCGATGTCCCCTCCGGGACCCCGGAGACGGTCGAGACGAAGTACTGGCGCGAGTGGGAGACCATCGACGCCGACGAACCGCCGCTCGATTACAGCGCGACAGCCGGTGCGGCGTTGGATCCCGTCCCGCTCGAATTTTCGAGCGAGGACGACCCGTGGATGCGGGAGCACGCGCTCATGGTCCAACGCGGGCTGGACGCGCTCGGCGTTCCGACGCAGCTCAACGACCGACCGCTGAACCAGCTGTACGCACAGAGCTGGGACACGAAGGGGCTCGAAGCCATCCTCTCGATGAGCACCCACGGTCCGGACCCACAGCGCGGGCTGGACCTGAACCCGCTTTTGATGCGGCGGAGCGAGACGAGCCTCTCGAACTACGACAACTACTACCACCCCGACCTACAGGAGGTGCTGACGGAACAGAGCCGGACGACCGACCGCACCGAGCGCGAGGAACTCGTCGCCGAGGCCCAGCGCATCTTCAGCGAGGACGTGGGCGCGCTCATCACGCTGTTCCCCGACGTCATCACCGCGGTCAACACCGACCGCTGGAGCGGTTACGTCCAGACGCCGGGCAACGGGCCGACGAAGGACTCGTTCGTCTGGTCGGAGGTGAACCTCCAACCCCAGACCGACGACCGGACCTACATCAAGGGCGTGACCACCTCGATGAACTCGCTGAACCTCCCGTGGGCCGCCGGGGGCGCGGAGGCGAAGCGACTGACGTTCATCTACGACGGCCTCTTCGACGCCACGCCGGACCTCGAAGTCGTCCCCGCGCTGGCGACCGGCGGCGGGTTCGTCGACGACACCACCGTCGAACTCACCCTCCGCGAGGGCGTCGAGTGGCACGACGGCGAGCCGTTCACCGCGGAGGACGTGAAGTTCACCGTCGAACTGTACAAGGAACACTCCTCGACCAGTCAGACGCCGTTCTACGAGCCGGTCGAGTCGGTCGAGGTGCTCGGCGACCACGAGGTTCGGTTCAATCTGAAGGGCCCCGACGCGGCGTTCATGACCCAGCGCGTCGTTCGCAGCGTCATCATTCCCAAGCACAAGTGGGAGGACGTGGAGAACCCGTCCCAGCACAACCCCGAGTCGCCCGTCGGCACGGGGCCGTTCACGTACGAGAACTGGGAGCAGGGGACCCGCTTCGAGGTGTCGAAAAACGAGGGCCACTGGATGTTCGACGACGGCTGGCGGGCCGACGTGCTCGGCGACCAAGCCACGACCGGCGAGGGCGTCGACCGCGTCATCTGGATCAACGTCGGCAACATCGACTCCATGATCGGCTCGCTGCAGGGCGGCGAAATCGACGCCATCGGCACGACGCTCTCGAACTCGCAGGCCGACCGCGCCGCGAGCACCGCCGGCGTCGAGAAGATGACCTCGGGCAACTTCGCGCCCCTCGACACGAAGCTAATGTTCTCCTGTCCGCTCGTTCGAGACAAGGAGTTCCGCGTCGCCCTCGTCAAGTCGATAGACACCGAGGGCTTCGCCGCCGACGTGCTGCAGGACCGCGCGACCGTCCCGAACGGGGAGAACCCGATTTCGGACCTCACGCCGTGGCACACGTCGGACACCACCCACTACGAGTTCGATATCGACGGAGCGAAATCGAACCTCGAACGGGCCGGCTACACGTGGGACGACGACGGAAATCTCCGGTTCCCCAACGGGGACGCGTGGGCCGCCTTCGTCGAGCGCATCCAGCCCGGAAACCTGCACAAGCGCCGCGACGAACTCGGACAGGCGGACTTCTCGTGAGGTGACGAGCATGTCGAACACTACCCACTCGCGGCGTCGGGGGGGCCGACCATGAGCGAGTTCCAGCGCTTCCTCGCAAAGCGGCTCGCCATCTCTATCGGGCTCACCCTCGTGGCCGTCTCGGTCATCTTCTTCGTCCTGCGCCTGCTCCCCGGCAGCCCGTTCGAGTCGCTCGTCACCGCGGGCAATCTGAGCCAGCAGCAGATCACCGAGATTCGGGCGATGTACGGCCTCGACCAGCCGATGTGGCGGCAGTACCTCAGCTACCTGCAGAGCATCCTGCTGTTCCAGTTCGGCTACTCCATCCTCCGGAGCCAGCCCGTCTGGGAGGTGTTGGCCCCGCGGCTCGTCAACACGCTCATCCTGCTCGTCCCCGCGTTAGTGACGACGGCGGTCCTGAGTTCCCTGCTCGGGATGTACGTCGGCTGGAACCGCGGGAGCAAACTGGAGAAGCTCAGCATCGTCGCCACGACGTTCCTCCGGTCGACGCCGGTGTTCATCACGGGCATCCTGTTCGTCATCATCTTCGCGTACAACCTCGAACTGGTGCCCGCCTTCGGGATGCGCTCTATCAGCGCCTCGCCGGAGGGCTACGTCGAGCGGTTCGCGTCGCTCGACTTCCTGCACCACTACATCCTGCCGTTTACCGTGTCCGTGCTGTATTACAGCGGCGATTTCCTGCTTTTGGCGCGCAACGGCGTCGTCGAAAAGCGGGGCTCCGAGTTCCTCAAGCTCCACCGCGCCAAGGGGCTCTCGGAGATGCAGCAGCTCGCGCGGGCGGGTCGGAACTCCATGCTGCCGATTCTGACCTACTTCGCGCTGCGTCTCGGGATGATATTCCAGGGACTCATCCTGCTCGAAGTCGTCTTCGGCTGGCCCGGCATCGGCCGCGAACTCGTGCTCGCCATCCAACAGCAGGACTACCCGCTGGTGCAGGCGGCCGTGTTCATCATGGCGCTCGCGGTCATCGTGGCGAACCTCGTCGCCGACGTGCTGTACGCCTACTTCGACCCGACCGTCTCGACCAGCGGAGGTGGTGCCGCGTGAGCACCGAGACGAAGCCCGAAGCCGAACTGAAAAAGCGCGTCGAGGGGGTCGCGGAGACGCTCCGCGACCAGTTCACGTTCCTGCGGCGCGACCGCCTCGCGTTCGCCGGCGTCGTCATCGTCGCGGCGTTCGTCTTCCTCGGCCTCCTCGGCCCCGCGCTCGCTCCGCACGACCCCATCGAGCACACCGTCCGCGACGACACGGGTTCGATGCTGCGGCTGTCCGAACCGACCGGTGCGGCCCCGTTCGGGACGACCGCCTACGGCAAGGACGTCCTGAGCCAGTTCCTCGCCGGCGCGCAACCGACGTTCATCGTCGGACTGTTCGGCGGCATCGGGACCGGCGTGCTCGGCTTCCTCGTGGGGCTCGTCAGCGGCTACTACGGCGGCTGGGTCGACGAGGTTCTCATGCGCCTCACGGACCTCACGTTCTCCCTGCCGTTCACGCCGATGGCGCTGTTGCTCCTGACGTTCGTGACGCCGAGCGTCTGGCTCATGACGGGCATCATCGTCGCGTTCCTCTGGAAGATGCCCGCGCGCGTCGTCCGCTCCGAGGTGCTCTCCGTCAGAGAGCGCACCTTCGTGAAGTCGGCGCGCGCCAGCGGCGCGAGCGACCTGCGGACGATGCTCTACCACGTCGCGCCGAACGTGCTCCCCATCGGCTTTCTCTACACGGCCTACGGCATCGCGTGGGCCATCGCCGCGCAGGCCAGCCTGGCGTTCCTCGGGTTCGGCGACCCGACCGTCACGAGCTGGGGCCGGATGCTCCGGCAGGTGTTCGAATCGGGCAACATGCGCGTCGCTTGGTGGTGGGTGCTCCCACCCGCACTCGGCATCGCGGCCATCACCACCTCGGTGTTCCTCATCGGCCGCGCCTACGAAGAAGTCATCAACCCGGAAATTCAGACCGAACAATGAGCCTCCTCGACATCACGGACCTCACGGTCACGTACTCGACCGACAGCGGAACCGTCCACGCCGTCAACGACGTGTCGTTCAGCATCGACGAGGGCGTCAACTACGGCCTCGCCGGCGAGTCCGGCTCGGGGAAATCGACGCTCGCCGAGGCGGTTCTCGGCCTCCTCCCGAGCAACGGCTCCGTCGAATCCGGCAGCATCGAATTCCAGGGCCGCGACCTGACCGGCCTCAGCGAGCGCGAGCGCCGCGACGTGCTCTGGGAGGACATCGCCTACATCCCCCAGAGCGCGATGGACTCGCTCGACCCGGTGATGTCCACCGGCGCGCAGATTCGACAGGCGATTCAGACCCATCGGAACGTCACCGACGACAAGGCGCGTTCGCGGGTCAGAGAACTGTTCGAAATCGTCGGGCTCGACCCCGACCGCATCGACGACTATCCCCACGAGTTCTCCGGCGGGATGCGCCAGCGCGTGACTATCGCCATGGCGCTCGCGCTCGAACCGGACCTCATCATCGCCGACGAGCCGACCACGGGTCTCGACGTCATCGTCCAAGACAAGATTATCGACAAGATTCTGGAGATACAGGACCGGATGGACAGTTCGCTGCTTCTCATCACCCACGAAATCGGCGTCATCGCCGAGACGTGCGACGAGCTGTCCATCCTCTACGGCGGGAAGGCGATGGAGCAGGGGAGCGTCGACAACGTCCTCGTCAACCCCACGAATCCGTACACGATGGGGCTGAAGAACTCCTTCCCCGAGATTGAGGAGGGCGACCAGGACCCCGTCTCGATTCCGGGGTCGCCGCCGAACCTGAGCGAGTCACCCAGCGCGTGCGTCTTCAAGGACAGGTGTCCGTTCGCGACCGAGGAATGCGAGGCGTCCCATCCGGACCTCGTCGACCTGCCGAACCGCAACCACCGCTCGGCGTGCCACCACGTCACCAAAGCCGCCCAGATGCGGCGCGACGCCACCGACCCGGAGACGTGGGGCATCCCCGACAGTCACGACGAATCGGACCGCGGCGAAGTGCTCCTCGAAACCGACGGCCTTGAGAAGTACTACGAGCAGAGCCAGCCGCTCTTGGAGAAACTCAGGGGCAACGACCCGAACTACGTCCGCGCCGTCGACGGCGTCTCCCTGCGGGTCCGGCGGTCAGAAATCCTCGGCGTCGCCGGCGAGTCCGGCTGTGGGAAGTCGACGCTCGGCGAGACCATCGCGCTTCTCAAACAGCCGACCGGCGGCGAGTTCGTCTTCGACGGCGAGTCCTACGAGCACTACGCCGACGGGAACATGCGCGAGTTCCGCCGGAAGGTGCAGATAATCTTCCAGGACCCCTTCGACTCGCTCAACCCGAGACAGACGGTTCGGCAGTTGGTCGGCGAACCGCTCACCATCCACGACTACCGGACCGACGAGCGCGAACGGGCCGTCGTCGAGACGCTGGAGAAAGTCGGGCTCACGCCCGCGCGGAAGTTCCTCGACCAGTACCCCCACCAGCTCTCTGGGGGTCAACGCCAGCGCGTCGCGGTGGCCAAAGCGCTCGTCCTCGACCCCGACTTCCTCATCTGCGACGAACCGGCGTCGATGCTCGACGTGTCGCTGAAGGTGAACCTGCTGAACCTCCTTCGAGAACTCGCGGACACGGAGGACATCGGTATCGTCTACATCTCTCACGACCTCGCCAGTCTGGTGCAGGTGTCGGACCGGCTCGCGATTATGTACCTCGGGCGGGTCATCGAGGAGGGCGACGTCGAGTCCGTCGCGGCCGAGCCGAAACACCCGTACACCACCTCGCTCCTCGCGGCCGCCCCCGAGAAGGACCCGACGGTCGACCGCGACCGCGTCCTGCTCGACGGCGAGCCTCCGAACCCGGTCGACCTCCCGCCGGGGTGCGTCTTCGCCCCGCGGTGCCCGAAGGCCGAAGACGAGTGCCGGGAGAGCGAACCCGGGCTCGACACCGTCCGAAGCGGCGACCACCGCGCCGCGTGCTACTTCCCGGACGGGGAGACCCCCGCCGCGGACGACCCCGCCGACGACCGCTCCGGCACATACGGGGACCCCGAGTTCTCGTCGCCGGCTAGTGGCGACTCGGCGAGCGACTGACGCCCTCCTTCGATTCCGCTCCCGTCGTCTCTTTGGCGACCTCCCGGTAGCGCCGCGTCTCGATTCGGATTCGAGGTCTGGACCGCTGCAGTAGTATTGTGGAAAATAAAAAATCCTATCAAAAACGAGATTGGAAAGTCTCCAATATATCGGCTAAATTAATTTGTTTTGGCTGTTTAAAGCGACCACAACTGAATGAAAATGCATCACTATTGGGTATAGTTGATATTCCATCAGAAATATCCGACTATGGCCGGTAGGAATCAGTTTAAAAAGCAAAAACACCGAGCTATTTGTGTTTAATTGGGGCTTTTCCCTGATCTCCCTCGTATATAGTATTGTAGTTATTTTGGTTTTCTATCTCGGTTTGGGTTGCGGCCGTTCGAGGGCTCGCTTACGCCAACTCCGAGACGTCGAACACCGGCTTGCACGTCCCGCCCTCGATGAACGTCTCGAAGGCCTCGTCGGCTTCGAGCAGCGAAAACCGGGTGTCGACGAACGTCTCGCAGTCCACGTCGCCGTCGCGAATCAGGCGGAAAGAGCGCTCGAAGTCCTCGTACATGGAGGCGTACGAACACTGGAGGTCGATTTCGGCCCGGACGAGCGGGGAGTAGGGCATCGTGGTCTCGCCGGTCTGCCCGACGAGGACGATTTGACCGCCCTTGCGGACCTCCTCGACGGCCGTCGTGAGCCCCGAGGGGTGGCCGGTCGTGTCGAACACCACGTCGTAGCCGACGCCGCCGGTGTGGCGCTCGCGTCGCGCCTCGGTGTCGTCGTCGGCGACGTTGACCGTCTCGAACCCGAGTTCCTCGGCGAGCGGGAGCCGATACTCGGCGTCCTGTCCCACGCCGGAGACGACGACGGTCCCGCCCTGCGCGGCCGCGATTTGGGCCGTGAGGAGGCCGATTGGCCCCGGTCCCTCGACCAGTACGCGGTCGCCCGCGCCGACCCGCGAGTTCTCGATGACGGCGCGCGCGGCGATGCTCGTCGGCTCCGCGACCGCGGCGTGTCGCTGTTCCACGTCGTCGGGAATCGGGTGCAGGGCGCGTTCCGGGACGGCGATGAAGCGCTCGTACGCGCCGTCGTGGTCGACGCCGGTGATGACCGCGTCCTGGCAGACGTTCTCCTCGCCGATGCGACACTGGTAACACTCGCCGCAGCCCCGAATCGGCCGTTCGACCACGCGGTCGCCGACACCGAACTCAGTCACGCCGTCGCCGACTTCGACCACGCGCCCGGCGTACTCGTGGCCGATGACGGTCGGGAGCTCCATCCGCTCGAAGGCGGATTCGAACTCGTAGATACCCGCGTCACTCCCGCAGAGGCCGGCGTAGTCGACCTCTACGAGCACTTCTCCCGTCCCCGGCTCCGGTTTCTGTCGCTCGACGAACTCCATAGCGCCGGAGCTACGCTCCACTTTGGCAAGTCCTCGCATGAGAGCACATGTGGCACGGGTCGGTAAAAACGTATTGCATGCGGCACTCCCACCGCTCGTTCCGCAACTATCATGTCGGCACCGTGCGGACTGGAACCCATGGTCGCATATGAGCACACGCCAGTCTCCGTCAGCGACAAGCGCGTAGTCGTCGTCGGCGGGACAAGCGGCATCGGACAGGCAATCGCTCTCGGATTCGCGAGCGAGGGCGCGGACGTACTCGCAACCAGCCGACGCGAGTCGGCGGTCGACGAGACGGCCGACGCGATCGAGGACTTGGGGGCGAACGCGGTTCGAGAGACGTGCGACGTGACCGACCCGGCCTCGCTCGAACGCGTCCGCGAGCGCGCCGTCGAGGAGTTCGGGGGCATCGACGTGGTCGTCGCCTCACAGGGGGCGATTTCGCGCGAGTCGGTCCGTGATATCGACGACGACGCGTGGGACCACGTCACCGACATCGCGCTCGGGGGCGTCCGCCGGGTGACGCAGGAACTTGCCCCGGCCGTCGCCGACGGCGGGTCGATTATCAACATCTCCTCGTTGGCCGCGCGCCTCTCGATGGCGAACCTCCCCGCCTACTCGGCGGCGAAGGGCGGCGTCGAGGCGTTCACCCGCGCGTCCGCGAAGGAACTCGCGCCCGAGATACGCGTCAACGCCATCGCGCCGGGATTCGTCATCACGCCACAGAACGCCGACACCTACGCCGAGGGGACCGAAAAGCGCGAGCGAATCGACGAGCGAACGCCGCTCGGCCGGGTCGCGGAGCGAGAGGAAATCGTCGGTGCGGCGGTCTTCCTCGCGAGCGACGCGTCTTCGTTCGTGACGGGCGAAGTCGTCACCGTCGACGGCGGCTTCGCGGACAGCGCGTTCTGACCGGCTGTTCTCCTTTTGCGTCGCGGATTCGTCGCTCGTGACCGCGCGCGCCGCCTTCGGGTAGTCTCCGGCCTCTCCCCGCTCCCCGGCGGGCCGTCTCCGTTTGATTCCGGTCACCGCAGGACGATAATTCTGTAATAGGGAACGACACCGTCGAATTACACACTGCCTCGTCCGTGCCCGTTCGTCGCCGCGATGACTCGGTAATATCGCGTCCGTTTCCCGTCGTCAGCCGTTCTGGATTACAAGCGTACTCGTGTAATTCATGCGGTCCTCTCCGACCGTAGAATGCACCAGTCGCGCGATTTCTTGTTCGAATACGTCGAGATTCTGTTCTGTAATAGACAATATTCAGTTATCACTGTCTCTCGACTCGAAAGCCCCCGAATATCGACGCAGACGGTTCAAAGCGGCCGAACTGCCCCCTGTTCGAGACCCGTTTTCGGCAGTCCCTTCCCCAGTTCTCTGTGGCGGTCTGATACGCCCATCTCCGAGTTGTTCGGTCGACAGCTCCCTGCATCACACTCTGTTCTGTCTATGGGAACATTTGTGTCGGCCTTCAGCACGGTGGTCCCGAGTGCGCGTCGACCACGATGCCCCGGCCTGCCGGCGGTCGAGCGAGACGAGGACGACCACTACCCGCGCTCGTCAGGGGTTCGAGACCGAACCCGCCGCCGTTTCGTGTTTCTGTGTCTCACCCCTCGCACCCCGCTCGCGTCGGGACGTACTTTTTTAACAATCGCTGGTAATGGGGTTACTGAATGCACTACCACCAGCTAGCGGTGTCGGGAGAGCGACACCTCACGGTGAGTCGTGACTCCACGACGTACGACCTCACGAGCGCCGACCCGGACCTTCGGACGTTCGGAGACTTGGCTCGGGTGGCGAGTATCGCCCGGACTTCCATCGACCGACTCGCGGCCGAACTGACCGAGGACGCGGACGTGGTCGACGACGCGTTCGTCGACCGACACGCGACCGTCCCGGTCGACGCGGAGGAGGTTTGGGCCGCGGGCGTCACCTACCAAATCAGCGAACAGGCGCGCGAGGAGGAGAGTTCGATGCCGGACATGTACTTCGACGTGTACGACGCCGACCGGCCGGAGATCTTCTTCAAAGCGACACCGTCGCGAACGGTCGAACCGGGCGACGCCATCGGCGTCAGGGACGACTCAGAGTGGGACGTTCCCGAACCCGAACTCGGAATCGTCCTCCGCCGCGGCGAAATCGTCGGCTACACCGTCGGCAACGACGTGAGCAGTCGTTCCATCGAGGGCGAAAACCCGCTGTATCTGCCGCAGGCCAAGGTCTACGACCGCTGTTGCTCTATCGGTCCGTGCGTGGTCACGCCGGACGACGTCGACGACCCCCACGAGTTGGAGATGAGCATGACCATCGAACGCGACGGCGAGGTCGTCTACGACGACGCCACGAACACGAGCGAGATGGTCCGGAGCTGTGAGGAACTCGTGTCGTACTTCACGCGCCACAACACGGTCCCCGAACTGGCGGTCATCCTCACGGGCACGTCGCTCGTCCCGGAGCACCCGTTCGACCTGCAGGCGGGCGACCGCGTCGACATCACCGTCGAGGGCATCGGCACGCTCTCGAACTCCGTCACCACCGTATGAGTCCACGGCCGTCGACCTCGTCGAGGAGTTCACGCGCCGGGACTGGCGGGACGACGACGTGGCTGGCACCGACGGGGTCGCCGTGACCGGCCTCGGGTGGTGGACCCGCGACGAGGCGTCCGAGCTCTGAGAGACCGCGGTCGTCGTTAGCTCGAAGGCGAACCACGGTGCGACGGCGCATAGACCCGATTCGACGGGGTTTCTCCAGCAGTTTTATCACCGGAGTCGCCTGAATTCCTCCCATGAAATTCGGCATCGTCGGCACGGCGGGCATCGGCGTCAAATCGGTCATCCCGGCGGTTCAGGCCAGCGAACACGCGGCGGCCGCCATCGCGTCTCGCGACGAGGCGCGGGCGGCGCGGTCGCCGACGAACTCGGTATCCCCACCGGCGTACGGGAGTTACGAGGCGCTTCTGGCCGACGACTCACTCGACGCGGTCTACATTCCGCTCCCCAACAGCCTCCACGCCGACTGGGTTCGCGCGGCCGCCGACCGCGGCCTGCACGTCCTCTGCGAGAAGCCGCTGACCGCCAGCGCCGACGAGACGGCCGCCGTCTTCGACTACTGCGAGGACGCGGGCGTCACGCTGATGGAGGGGTTCATGTACCGGTTCCACCCGCGGACCGAGCGGGCCGCGGAACTCGTCGCCTCCGAGCTCGGCGAGGTCGTCTCGGTCACGTCGAACTTCTCGTTCCGGCTCCCCGACGGGGCCGAGAACATCCGCATCGACCCCGACCTCGCCGGCGGGAGCGTCATGGACGTGGGCTGTTACGCCGTCAGCGCGGCGCGGCTCTTCCTCGGGACGCCCGACCGGGTGTACGCGACCACGACCGACACGCGCGACTGCGGCGTCGACACGCGGATGTCGGGCGTCTTGGAGTACGACGACGGCGCGACCGCCCGCGTCGAGTCGTCGTTCGACACGCCCGAGACCCAGTACTACCGCGTCCAGACCACCGACGGCTGGCTGGAGGCGAAGACCGCGTTCAACATCGAACCGACGGCGTCTGCCGAACTCACCTACGCCACGGACGGCCGGGTCGTCACGGAGACGTTCGACCCGATAGACAACTACCGCAGCGAGGTCGAGGCGTTCGCCCGCGCCGTCGAGACCGGCGAGACGCCGCGAATCGACCGCGAGGAGTCCGTCGACCTCATGCGGACCATCGACGCGGTTTACGAGAGCGCCGACACCGGGCGCGCGGTTGACCTGGACTGACCGTCCGCGGCCGCTGTCCGCTCCGGCTCAGTCCAGCCGAACGTCAGAGCGAAACTCGGGGCGACCGGACGCCGCCACGTCGAGGCGGAACAGCGCACCCGCGTCCTCGTCCTCGTCTGCTCCGCCGTCCGGGTCGCCGCCGGCGGTCGTCACATAGAGCGAATCGAGGTCGGGTCCGCCGAACGCGACGCTCGTCACTTTCTCGGTCGGCACGTCGAATCGTTCGAGTTCGGTCCCGTCGGCGTCGTACTTGACCACACAGCCCCCCTCCCAGCGGGCGGACCAGATGTCGCCCGCCGAATCGACCGTCATACCGTCCGGTAATCCGGGCGTCGCCGGCGATTCGACGAACCGTTCACGGTCCGAGACGGCTCCCGTCTCTTCGTCGTAGGCGTACCGATAGATGGTGTGTGCCTCCGTTTCCGTGAAGTAGAATCGCTCGCGGTCGCGGGTGAAACCCATCCCGTTCGGGATGCCGACGCCGGTCTCGACCGTCGTCACCGTCCCGTCGGTGTCGAGACGGAACAGCCGCCCGTCCCCGGATTCCGCCGGCATCGTCCCGCAGAACACCCGCCCCGCGGGGTCGGCGATAACGTCGTTGAACCGAGTCGGCGAGTCGACGATTTCGGTCACTCCCGTGAGTTCGCCGTCGACGACGCGCCCGACGCGGCCGCGGTCCATGAACGCCAAGAGCGACCCGTCGCGCTGAATCGTCACGCCGGCAATGACCGACGTTTCGACGGGACAGTCGTGCGCTCCCGTCTCGGGGTCGTAGCGGTGCAACCGGCCACCTTCGATATCCACCCAGTACAGTCGCTTCTCTTCGGGGTGCCAGACCGGCCCCTCGCCGAGTCGGCACGACGTGTCGACCACTCGCGTGACGGTCATAGGCGTTCGTTCGGAACCGACCGCAAAATACGCTTCCCTCGATTGTTGGGGGTGCCGTCGCGCCCGCCCCCGTTCAGAAGTGCGATATCTTGTCTCGCCGGTAGAGGTCGAGCGACAGCACCGTGTTCGGCGACCGCTGGCGGACCGCGTAGGCGATGGCGTCGGCGACCTCTATCGCCTCCGTCACCGACCCCTCCTCGAACGACTCTTCGAGCGTCTCGCCGCTCTCGGAGCCGAACTCGGTCCGGACCTCGGTCGGGTTGACGCAGGTCACGCCGACGTTCTCCTCGCCGATGGACCCCTGCAGGCTCGACGCGAACCCGCGGACCCACCACTTCGTCGCGGCGTACACCGGGTTGTGGGGTCGGGGGTGGTTCCCGGACATGCTCCCGAGGAAGACGATATTGCCCTCCGACTCCACGAGGTGCGGAATCGCCTCTCTCGCCGTGTAGAACATCCCGTCGACGTTGACGCCGGTCATCAGCCGGTACTCCTCGTCGGTGAGTTCCGCGACCGGTTTGTCGACGCCGAGGCCGGCGTTGCAGACGACGATGTCGAGCGAGCCGAACCGCTCGACGGTCGCGTCGACGAGCGCCCGGACCGCGTCGGAGTCGGTCACGTCCGTCGGCACGACGCTCACGGCGGCGTCCGTCGTCTCGCGAATCTCCTCTGCGAGCGATTCCAGCCGTTCGGCTCGGCGGGCGGCGAGACACACGTCCGCGCCGTCCTCGGCGAGCACGCGCGCGGTCGCCGCGCCGATTCCCGAACTCGCACCCGTGACGAGTGCTGTGCGTCCGTCGAGCGGATCGTCCATGGCGGTTGGTCGGTCGACCATACGCCGTGATTAGCTCCCTGCCGCATACGTGTTTCCCCGCGACAACGTCGCGCCGAACGCCGAGACTCGTCGAACGCCGTCTGCGGACCGCGACGCGAGCCGGAGCCCGCCTGCGAGGGGGTGTCGCGGCCGACGACAGTTCCCGCGCGGGCTTCGCTCGGTTCTCGACCGCGCTCCCACGCTCGACCGACGCAGTTCCGCCCGCAATTCTTGCGAAAGACGTTCGCTCGACCCTGTGGAGCTGTTACATAACCATCATTCATTCACAACCTATATATGCGGGTAGCTAACATGGGTATAACATGGCTGAGAACGACAGTAGCGATAAAAGTGTGAACCGTCGAAAGTATCTCACTGTCCTGTCCGCGGGTGTCGCAACCGGCATCGCTGGATGTACCGGCGGTGGCGGCTCCGAGACGGATGGAACCGAAAGCGGAAGCGAAAGTGGAAGCGGTTCTGACGGTACCTCCGACACCGAGACCGGCGGGAGCAGTTCGGGCGGCACGTGGGACTCGCAACTCGAAGTGCTCCACGGTTGGGCCGGCGGCGACGGCGAGGCGGCGGTCACCGCGCTCATCGAGGCGTTCGAGGAGGAGTATCCAGAGATGGATACGAACTTCCAAGCGGTCGGCGCGAGCGCGAACGTGAACCTCAACGCGACGATTCTCCGACGACTGGCGAACAACAACCCGATGAGTTCGTTCGCCAACTGGCCGGGGAAGAACCTCGAACGGTACTCGGGCGCGCTGATGGACCTCGAAGCCGACGTGTGGGACGCCGAAGGATTCAAAGACACCATGCAGTCCCGCGCGGTCGAACTGTGTAAGTTCAACGACAAGATGCCGGCGGTCCCGATCGGCTCCCACCGGATGAACAACCTGTTTTACAACACCGCCGTGTTCGA
>NZ_JPES01000018.1:0-22796 GCF_000730175.1 Haloferax sp. ATB1
ACCGTCGCCGACGACGTGGCCGCCGTCCGCGCCGCCCTCACCGACGCCGGTGTCGCCGAGGACGCCATCCAGACGACCGGCTTCAACATCTACCCCGAGTACGACTACAGCGGCCAGGAGCGCGACCTCCTCGGCTACCGCGCCACCCACACCCTCCGCGTCGAGGTCGCCCCCGACCGCGCCGGTGAAGTCATCGACCTCGCGGTCGGTGCCGGTGCCAGCGAAATCCGCGGCGTCGCCTTCACGCTGACCGACGAGAAGCGCGCCGAACTCCGCGAGGAGGCCCTGACCCGCGCCGTCGACTCCGCGAAGGCCGACGCCGACGCGGTCGCCAGCGCCTCTGACCTGACCGTCACGGGCGTCCACACCGCTACCGTCGGCGGCAGCGCCTCGCCCGGTCCGTACCCGGTCGCCTACGCCGAAGACGCCGCTCGTGCCTCGTCCGGTTCGACCGAACTCTCGCCCGGCCCCGTGACCGTCTCGGCGACCGTCCAGATGGTCTACGAAGCCGAATAAGAACCCGCACCCGCTGACCGAACTCGCGGTTCGACCCACCCCGTGCCCCCATTTCTCCGATAGCTACCCCGTAGCAGCGGCTCTCCCGCCAAGGTGCTGCGGCAAGACAGAACCAACAGAACCGAAAAATCCCGCGGCGCTTACTCGTTGCGCGACGGCGGGATGTCGGGTTCGAACCCGATGGCCTCGACCGCGGCGTCGAGGACGGCCTCGACGTTCTCGCCCGTCTCGACGCTCATGTAGAGGTCGGCTTCCATGTCGGTCGAGCGGTCGCTCTTGTTACAGACGGTGAGCACCGGGATGTCGCGCTCTTCGAAGCGCGCCTTCACGGCGTCGCGGAGTTCGAGTTGCGACTCGATGGGGTAGCCGCACGCCCCGCTGGCGTCGGCGACGAAGATGACGGCGTCCGCGAGGTGTTCGAGGCGCGCTCACGGCCTGCCGCTCGATGTCGTTACGCTCGTCTTCGGGCCGGTCGAGCAGCCCCGGCGTGTCGATAATCTGGTAGCGGATGCGGTCGCGGTCGAAGTGCCCGATTTGGACGCCCTTCGTCGTGAAGGGGTAGCGGGCGATTTCGTTCGACGCGCGGGTCACGTCGTTGACGAACGAGGACTTGCCGACGTTCGGGTAGCCGGCGACGACGATTGCCGGTTCGTCCGGGCGGATGTCGGGGAGGTCCTTCAGGGCGTCGCGCGCCTCGCCGATGCGGAGCAGGTCGTCTTCGACCTCCTCGACGACGCTCGCCATGCGAGCGAACGCCTGCTTTCGGTGCTTGCGCGCGAGGTCCGCGTCGGTCTTGCGGAGCTTCGGCTGGTACTCGCGGGCGATGTTGTCGACCTGCCGGGAGGCCCACATCACTTCCGAGAGGCTCTTTCGGACCTCGTCCACGTCGACGATGGCGTCGGCGAGTTCGTAGTAGAAGGGGTCGACCGTCTCGAAGTCGGGCCACTCGACGACGACGTTCTCGAGGTTGTCGGAAAGGATGTTCGACGCCGTCTGGAGCATCGACTGCTGAGCCTCCAACTTGTTCTGCTTCGCTCGCCCCGTGCGCGCGGCCCGCGAGAAGGCCTTGTCGATGAGTTCGTCCGACCGGGGCGTGGTCGGGAGAGACTCGAAAATCATTGCAGTCCGCTACATGGCCGAGCCGTAAAAGCGCGTCCGTTTGGGGCTCGGCGCTTCGAGCGGTGGATTCGCCGTGCAGGTCTCACGCACGGTTCGACTGGAAGCGAGGGGGTCGCGGCCGACCGACGCGGGGACGCGGACGTGAGCGAACGGCCGAGCACCCCCCGCGACCGCCACGAAGTTCTTGCCCGCCCGCGGCCTACTTCGACCCATGACTGACTGGAAAGCGGTCGCCGTCGGGTTCGTCGTCATCGTCGTCGTCGGCACCGGCGGGCTCGCGCTCCCGCTCATCGGCCAAATCGGGGCGGGCCTGCTCGGGGGCTTCGCGGCGGGCTACCTCGCGGGCGGCACGCTCGGTAACGGCGCGTGGAACGGCCTCGTCGCGGGGTCCATCTCGGGTATCGTCGTGACGCTCCTCGCGGCCCTGCTCGGGAGTCTTCTCGGACTCGCCGGTGGGCCGCTGGGTGGCCTCCTCGGCGGCGTCGGCGTCCTCGTCGCGGGCGTCGTGTTGACGCTCATCTTCGCAATCGACAGCGCCATCGCCGGGGCCGTCGGCGCGTGGGTGAAGGGGTAGCCCGACGGCGCGGGGCCGCGACCGCGACCTCACCGAGTGCGATAGTCCAGAAATCGGGGTTTAGCATGGTCCTAAGCCCCATTATTTCACGTAAACTGTCTCGGGTCTCTAAGGGGGAGGGACCACACCCGACGGCCATGGGTAAGGAGTCAACGCACACCCGTCGAAGAACCCTCCAATCGATTTGCGGCGTCGCCGTCGCCGGCCTCACTGGTCTCGCTGGATGTAGCTCGTCCGGGGACTCGGACCAGACGACGCGAGCGACCGACGCGGGGACACAGACCACGACCGAGACGCAGACCACGACGACCGCGAACGAGACGACTGCGAACGAGACGACCGAACAGGAGAAAGAAACAACCGAAAGCGGGCTCGAAGCCGCCGACTTCGTCGAGAACCCCGAGGAGATACACCCGACGCTGGTCGAGGAGACATCGGTCCCCTCGGACGAGGTCTTGCTCGGCTTTCGGCTCGAAGACTCGTCGCTCCCGTTCACGACCGAGGTGTACCGCGCGCCGGACGACGCCGAAGTGCAGGCGACGGAAACGTACGACACCCAAGACCTCTCGGAGGTCGACTTGCTCCCCGACTCACCGCAGGCGCTCGACACCGTCGATACCGACCGCGAGGACATCCACTACGGGACGACGACCATCGGAGAACCGCTGAAAGTCACGCTCGTCGCGCGCCACGACAGCGACACTATCGACTGGAGCGCGTGGTCTCGCACCGGCTATCCGTACGACGGTCACAACGAAGAAGACCCCGCGCTCGAAGTCGACTGTTACTGCGGCGGGATGAACTACACCGCGCCGAGCGGCGGGACGTGGGCGCGAGTGATTCAGGTGACGCCGACCGAGCGCGTCGACACCGGGACGACCGTCGCGCTCAACTGGACGTCGAGCCGACTCTGAAGGCGGAACCGACGCGGTTCAGCCGCTCCGTAGTCGAGTGTTACTCGCCGCGTTCGAGGTACTCCCGCTGAATCTCAACGACCTCGGTCGAGTCCGCACACTCCGAGTACCGGCGGAGCGGCTCCTCGTTGAGTTCGAGGAACGTGTGGCCCCAGTTGAACTTCGAGAGCACGTCTTCGGCTCGCTTCTTCTCGCCGAAGATGACGAGCGCGGCGGCTATCGCCTCGACCGTCGTCAGCTGCATCGGGCGGCCGAAGTTCACGGGATTAGCGGCGACGAGATAGGGAAGCGCGCGGTGTTCGCCGGGGAGCGAGAACATGGCCTCGCCGGCCGACTCCCACGAGCAGTCGAGCGCGACGAGTGCGCCGGTGTCCGCGTCGGCGGGCGACAGCGCCCTGTCGGCGTGGGGGTTGAGCACGACGCCGTAGGGAGTCTCTCGGTCGGAGCCGTGGAGGGCGGCCATGTCGAAGCGTTCGAGCTTCTTCGCCGTGCACTTCTTCGGGTCGTCGTCGCCCTCGTATCGAACGTGCAGGTCCACAGCCGCGATACGCGGCTGGCAGAGAAAAGCGTCCCGAACGCGGTGGCACGCGCGGGGCGTTCGACGGCAGCGTCGGCACGCCGGCAGCACCGGCGTCGGATTCTTCCCGCCCGCCGACGAAGAGAGGGCGTGCATCCCGACGCGACGTATCTGGCCCGGCAGTACTACACGGCGCTCGACCACCACGGATACGACATGCTTCGGAACATCCTCGAACCGGAGTTCGTCCAGCACCGCGGCGATATGACGCTCTCGGGGCGCGAGGAGTTCGTCTCGTTCATGCGAGACGACAGGCCGCAGAAGGACACGCGACACGTCATCGAACGCTACATCCAGTCGAAGTCCGACGACGAAATCGTCGTCCGCGGCCACCTCGAAGACCGCGACGGCGACGAACTGTTCGTCTTTCTCGACCGGTTCCGTGCCCACGACGGGAAGCTCTCGGACCTGAAGACGTTCGTCAAGTCATCGACGGCGAACTGACGGCGCGAGTCGCGGGAAAGACGAGAGAAAGAACAGAAACTCGCGGTCGCGGCGTGCGTCAGTCGCTCAGTCCTTCTTACCCGCACCAACGGCGGCCTCGCCGACGGGCTCGTGGCCCTCGATGACCTCACGGCCGCCCATGTAGGGCTGGAGCGGTTCGGGCACGTCGACCGTGCCGTCCTCGTTTTGGTAGTATTCGAGCAGCGCGACCATGACGCGGCCGACGGCCGTGCCCGACGCGTTGAGCGTGTGGAGGTACTCGGCCGACTCGTGGCGCTCGGGGCGGTAGCGGAGGCCGGCGCGGCGCGCCTGGAAGTCCTCGAAGTTCGAGGCCGACGAGACCTCAAGCCAGCGACCACCCTGTTCGGGGGCGTCGTCCGACTCCGTGCCGGGGGCCCACACTTCGAGGTCGTAGGTCTTCGCCGACGCGAAGGTGAGATCGCCGGTGCAAAGCGAGAGGACGCGGTACGGCAGGCCGAGGCGGTCGAGCACTTCGGCGGCCTCGTCGACGAGCGCTTCGAGCCGGTCGTACGACTCCTCGGGCTCGACGAAGTTGACGAGTTCGACCTTGTTGAACTGGTGGACGCGAACGATGCCGCGGGTCTCGGTCCCGTGTTCGCCCGCCTCGCGCCGGAAGTTCGGCGTGTACGCCTGATGTTTCAGCGGGAGGTCGTCCTTCAGGAGAATCTCGTCACGGTACATGTTCGTGACCGGGACCTCCGCGGTGGGACAGAGCCACAGGTCGTCGTCCTCGTAGTTCTCGGTCTCCGAGCCGCCGATGCGGTAGGCGTCCTCGGCGAACTTCGGGAGCTGACCGGTGCCCTCCATCGAGGTGGTCTTGACCGGAATCGGCGGGAACAGGTCGACGTACTCCTGTTCGCGGTGCACGTCGAGCATGAACTGGACGAGCGCGTGTTCGAGCATCGCGCCCTCGCCTTTCAGGAAGTAGAAGCCCGAGCCGGTGGTCTTGGCCGCGCGACCCTCGTCGATAATGTCGAGTTCCTCGCCGAGGTCGTAGTGCGGCGTCACCTCGTCGGGGAGGTCGCGCAGGTCGTCGAAGCCGACGCGGCGGACCTCCTCGTTGTCGGCCTCGTCGGCCCCGACCGGAACCGACTCGTGGGGGAGGTTCGGCAGTTCCATGAGCGCCTCGTCGAGTTCCGCTTCGAGTTCGTCGGCGCGGGCTTCGAGCTCCTGTAGCTCCGTCTTGAGTTCGCCCGAGCGGTCGATGGCCTCCTGCGCTTCCTCGTCTTTCCCTTCTTGCTTCAGCTGCCCGATTTTCTGGCTGACCTCGTTGCGCTCGTGGCGGAGGTCGTCGCCCTCGGCCTTCAGCGAGCGCCACTCGTCGTACACGTCGAGGACGCGGTCGATGTCCACACCCTCCATGTTGCGGGCGGCGAGCGCATCGCGAACTCGCTCCGGTTCGTCGCGGAGCAGTTGCCTGTCAATCATTGGGCTGTGATTTCCGGGCGGGCGGGAAAATCGTATCGCATCGCCGAGGGGTGGGGAGAGGAGACCGGACGGAGAGACGCTGGCGGGCGTCGAAGACCGACGGGTCGGTTACCAGAGGAACGCCGGCCAGACGAACTGGAAGAGGAACCAGATGAGGATGGTCAGTACGCCAGTCATCACGACGTTGAGGACCGTCCCGGCCCGCATCATGTGGGACTGCTTGATGTGGCCGCTCCCGAAGACGATGGCGTTCGGGGGCGTCGCCACGGGGAGCGCGAAGGCGAACGAGGCCGCGATGGCCCCGCTGACCGCGAGGAACACCGCCGCGGAGACCTCGGTGAGGCCGAGCGTCGCCGCGAAGACGCTCCCGATGCCGATGAGCACGGGGACGATGATGGTCGCCGTCGCGGTGTTCGAGGTCATCTCCGTGAGGAAGATGACGAGGAGCACGATAGCACCGACGACGAGGATGATGGGCGCGCCGGTCAAGGAGCCGAAGACGGCCTCGGCAAGCCACTTCGTCGCGCCCGTAGAGGCGAACGCGTCAGCCAGCGAGATGCCGCCACCGAAGAGGAGAATCGTCCCCCAGTCGATGTCGACGAGCTCGTCCCACTCCATGGTGTCCGCGAGGACGAGCGCCGGGATGGAGACCATCCCGACCATCACGTAGTACAGGAGGCCCTGATGGCCCTCGACGCCGAGGAGCGTCATGCCCTCGCCGGTGCCGAACAGGGTGTTGAACACCGGGTCCGAGAGGAACAACTCGAACGCGGGGTCGAGGCCGCCGACGACCCACAGCCCGGCGGTGGCGGCGAAGATGTACGCGACGCGGCGGCCGCGGGTCGAGAGCGCGCCCTCGTCGGCGAGGTACTCGCGCGCCTGTTCGCGGGCACCTTCCACGTCGTCGACCTCGGGCGGGAAGAAGCGGAACGTGAGGAGGTACCAGACGATGGGGAGGGTGATGGCGACGATTGGGAGGCCGACGAGGAGCCACTCGACGAAGCCGATTTCGTAGTCGAGCAGCGCGTTGAGTTGGGTGGCGACGACCGCGTTCGGTGGCGTGCCGATGAGGGTGCCGACCCCGCCGACGCTCGCGGCGTAGGCGGTGCCGAGGAGCGTCGCTATCTGCATGTTCGAGAAGTTGCCCTCGTCGGCGTCGGCCTCGTAGACCTCCTCGCGGCCGAGCACCTGCGCGAGAACGCCGAGCGCGATGGGCGTCATCATCGCCGTCGTCGCGGTGTTCGAGACCCACATCGACAGGAACGCCGTCGCGAGCATGATAGCGAGGATGAGCCGCCGCGGCGACGACCCCATGACGGCCATGAGCCACAGCGCGATGCGGCGGTCGATGTTGTACTTCTGGAGCGCGTTCGCCAGCATGAAGCCGGCGATGAACAGGAAGATGAGGTGGTCGGCGAAGCCGGCGAGCGCCGGGTCGATATCGCCGTATACGCCGTAGGCCGTGAGCAACACCGGTATCGACAGCGCCGTCACCGCGAGGGGGAGCGCACCGGACACCCAGAGGATGCCGGCGAACACCATCGTCGCTAATGCGTACTGTCCCCGCGTCGAGAGCCCCTCAAGCGACGGCCCGAAGGCCAGCGCGAGAGAGGCGACGAGCGCGAGCATGAAGACGGCGAATCGTCCGCGAGCAGTCTTTGTAACACCGCGTATCATTGATACACGCTATCTCTAACGATAGTCTTACTTAATTATTTTCAATACGGTAGCGAATGGCGGTATATCGGTGTCGAGAGCCGCCGCTCCGTCGAAATCAGCAGACAGAAGCGAGGTTCGGTGGCGCGTACCGACGTGATTTAAAAGTGGTCGACGAGCGTGCGGACCTGCTCGTCGTCGAGTTCCGCGGCGTACAGCGAGAGCAGGGCGCGGCGGCGCGACCGCGAGAGGCCGCGGCTCCCGGATTCGAGCATGGAGATGTGCGCCTGCATGAGGTCGTCGACGGCGCGCTCGACGGCCCGCTGGTTGTAGCCGGCCGCGACTCTGAGCAGTCGCCACGCCATCGGCGAGACGTCCGCGATGTCGACGTCCGGGAGCGGTTCGCCACCCTGTTCGGACATGGAGACGGCTTTGCGGTCGCCCGTAATCAACGTAGGGGTCGGGCGACCGAACGCTTTTCTTTCCCGGAGACGGCCGTCAACTATGGCTATTGGCGACGTCGAACCCGTCCCGGACAGCACGGACCTCTACTACGTCGACAGCGGCATGTACGAGGTGGAGAAGTACGGCTCGGTCTACCTCGTCGACGCCGAGAAACCGGCGCTCATCGACACCGGCATCGCCGCCGACAGAGAGGCGGTCTTCGGGATGCTCGACGAGGTCGGCGTCGACGACCTCGCGTACATCCTGCCGACGCACGTCCACCTCGACCACGCGGGCGGCGCGGGCTACCTCGCCGAGCGCTACCCCGACGCGACCGTCATGACCCACGAAATCGGCGCGCCGCACCTCGTGGACCCGTCGCGGCTCATCGAGGGCACGAAGGCGGCCGTCGAAGACCAGTGGCAGTTCTACGACGAACCCCTCCCAATCGAAGAAGAGCGCGTCGAGGCCCTCACTGACAGCGACGAAATCGACCTCGGCGACCGGACGCTCACGGTCCATCACGCGCCCGGCCACGCGCCGCACCAGGTGATGTTCCACGACGACGGCGACGACGTGCTGTTCGTCGGCGACGCGCTGGGCATCTGGGAGCCGAAGTCGCGGACGCTCCGCCAGACCTCGCCGCCCTCGCAGTTCCACCTCCAGAAGGCGCTCGACGACGTGCGGACCATCGAGGACATCGACCCCGAGACGGTCTGTTTCGGCCACTTCGGCCCGAAGCCCTACGACACCGACCTCGCGGAGGCGTACAAGCGCGTCCTCGTGGAGTGGGTCGAGGCCATCCGGCAGAAGCGCGCGGAACTCGACGACGACGAGGCCGTCATCGACCACTTCGTCGAGCACAGCCAGATGGCCGAGGTGTGGGGCGAGCGGAAGGCCCGCGACGAAGAACGCCTGAACACCCGCGGCGTGCTCGGCTACCTCGACTACATCGGCGACGACGAGTGACGCGCTGACACTACCGCTGCCGACCCAAAAGCACCGCGCTCGGGTTCGAAATCAGCGTTTCCCCGCGCTATCGCGGGGTTTCAACAGACCGAACGTACATAGTTTTAAATATTGAATCATTACTAACAGAGCATGGACTGGCGGGACGCGGAGGCGGCGTTCGACGACCCTGTCATCGAGCGGACGACCCTCCCACGGATGTTCGAATCGAGCGCGTCGCGGAACGCCACGCGAGTCGCACAGCGGTACAAAGGCGGCGTCTACCGGCGGTCGCTGGTCGCCGAGGGCGTCGTCCCGGCGGCCCCCGACGGCGACTACGCCGACCTGACCTACGAGGAGATGCGGGGCATCGTCCGTCGCCTCGCGGCCGGGTTCCGCGACCTCGGCATCGAGGCCGGTGACCGGGTCGGTATTCTCGCGCACACGCGCATGGAGTGGGCCCAGACGGACTTCGCCGTCCTCGGCGCGGGCGGCGTCGTCACCACGGTGTACACCTCGTCGTCGGAGCGACAGGTGCAGTACCTGCTTTCCGACCCGGGCGCGAACGCCGTCGTCGTCGAGAACGAGGAGCTACTGGAACGCGTGCTCGCCGTCGAAGACGAGTTGGATCTGCGGTTTATCATCGTCGTGGACGAGTACGACGGCCACGACGACCGCGACGACGTGCTGACGCTCGGCGAACTCTACCGCCGCGGCGAGGAGGTGTACGACGAGGCGGCCTACGAGTCGTGGTTGGACGAGCGCGAGCCAGAAGACCTCGCCAGCCTCATCTACACCTCGGGGACGACGGGCCAGCCGAAGGGCGTCCAACTCACCCACTGGAACTTCCGGTCGAACGTCAACGAGAGCTATCGGCGCTTCGGTCCGCGCCCGGACAAAGGCGACACGCCGGTCATCGGCCCCAACTCGGTGGCGCTGTCGTTCCTGCCCCTTGCCCACGTCTTCGAGCGCATGGCCGGCCACTTCATGATGTTCGCGGCGGGCGCGGCCGTCGCCTACGCCGAAAGCCCCGACACGCTCCGCGAGGACTTCCAACTCGTCCGGCCGACGACCGGGACGAGCGTCCCGCGGGTGTACGAGAAGCTCTACGACGCGATTCGGGCGCAAGCCAGCGAGTCGCCCGCGAAAAAGCGCATCTTCGAGTGGGCCGTCGGCGTCGGGCAGGCGTACCACACGACCGACGCGCCGGGCTACCTGCTCACCGCGAAACACCGCCTCGCCGACCGCCTCGTGTTCGGACAGGTGCGCGAGGCGCTCGGAGACAACCTCGAGTTCTTCATCAGCGGCGGCGGGAGCCTCTCGGCCGAACTGTGCGCGCTCTACCACGCGATGGGCCTCCCGATTTACGAGGGCTACGGCCTCACCGAAACGTCGCCCGTCATCTCGGTCAACCCCCCTGAAGAGCCGAAAATCGGCACCATCGGCTATCCGCTCCGGAACGTCGAGACGAAACTCGACACGACCGTCGTCGGCGACCAACTCGGGGACGCGGGCGGCGAGGTGGGCGAACTACTCGTCCGCGGGTCGAGCGTCACCGAGGGCTACTGGAACAACCCCGAAGAGACCGAGGCGGCGTTCGTCGAGGACGACGAGGGCAATCGCTGGTTCCGCACCGGCGACGTGGTCGAACTCCGGCCCGACGGCTACATCACCTTCCGCGAGCGCGCCAAGCAGATTCTCGTCCTCTCGACCGGGAAGAACGTCGCGCCCGGCCCCATCGAGGACGCGTTCGCCTCCTCCGCGGTGGTCGAACAGTGCATGGTCCTCGGCGACGGTCGCAAGTTCGTCTCCGCGCTCATCGTCCCCAGTTTCGACGGCCTGCGGAAGTGGGCCGACGAGGAGGGTATCGACCTCCCGGAGGACCCGAAAGCCATCTGCCGCGACGACCGGGTGTACGAGCGCATCGAGGCCGAAGTGGAGGCGGCCAACGAGAACTTCGAGTCCTACGAGCGAATCAAGCAGTTCCGCGTCGTTCCCGAGGAGTTCACGGAGGGGAACGACCTGATGACGCCGACGATGAAAAAGAAGCGCCGGAACATCCTCGACCGCTACGCCGACGAGGTGTCGCTCATCTACGACGAGGACCGCCGGAGCGAAGAGCGTCGGGGCGGCGGGCGAGCCGCGACCCAGTGAGATCGGACAGCCGAAACGTCCCCAGCCGTGTTTTCGCCGAACGCCCTCCCGAGTCCGCGGAGATACCGCCCGAGATGTGTGGACTTATCTTCCGTCGCCACATGGACCGAATCAATGGAGGCGATATAAGTGGCCGCAGCAGGAGGAGCCAACCTCATCCCGCTCGTCGCCGCGATAATCGGCATCGGCGTGGTCTCGCAGGTGCTCTCGGACCGATTCCAGGTCCCCAGCGTCGTGTTCCTCATCGCGTCGGGCATCCTGCTCGGACCGGAGGTCCTCGGCGTCATCTCTCCCGACTCGTTCGGGAACGCACTACAGGCCATCGTCGGTCTCTCGGTCGCCATCATCGTGTTCGAGGGTGCATTCCACCTTCGAATCGACAAGTTACGGGAAGCGCCCGCCGCGACGTTCCGACTCGTCACCGTCGGGGCGATAATCGCGTTCGTCGCAACGGGCGTCGTCGTCCGCTACGCGCTCGGCGCGCCGTGGCCGGTGTCGTTCCTCGTTGGCGCGCTCCTCGTCGCGACCGGGCCGACGGTCATCGCACCGATTCTCGAAGTCGTCCCGGTCCGTGACCGAGTCGGCGCGGCGCTCGACACGGAGGGTATCGTCAACGACGTGACGGCGGCTATCGTCGCCATCGTCATCTTCGAGGCCATCCTCGAAGGCGTCAGTAGCCCCGACGCCCTCGTGGTCCTGTTCGCCGAGCGCCTCGGCGTCGGCGTCGTCATGGGCGCAATCGTCGCCGGGGCGCTGTACTACGCCCTCCGGTACGTCGACCTCTCGCCGGGCAACGCGCCGCAGAACGCGCGCCTGCTCGTCCTCGCCGGTGCGCTCGTGTCCTACGCGGCCGCCGACTACGTCGCCACGGAGGCCGGCATCGCCGCGGTGGCAACCGCCGGCATCCTCCTCGGCAACGCGGACGTGCCGTACGAAGAGGAGATTTCGGCGTTCAAGGGCGACATCACGCTGCTCGTGCTGTCGTTCGTCTTCATCGCCCTCGCGGCGCTGTTGGACTTCCAGAACCTCCTGAACCTCGGCGTCGGCGGCCTCGCCGTCGTCGCCGCCGTCGCGCTCGTGATTCGACCGCTGTTGGTCTTCATCTCGGCGCGCGGCGACCGCTTCACGAGAGAAGAGAAGCTCTTCATGAGCTTCGTCGGCCCGCGCGGCATCATCCCCGCGTCCGTGGCCTCGCTGTTCGCCATCGCTCTCCAAGAGGAGGCGACACGGCTCGCGGCCGAGGGGCTGACCCAACAGGCCGCCGCGCTGAACCAGAGCGCCTCGATTCTCGTCGGCACGGTGTTCCTCGTCATCCTGACGACCGTCGTCTTCGAGGCCGGCCTCGCTCGCCAAATCGCAGAATACCTCGACGTCATCCCAATGCGTGTACTCATCATCGGAGGCGGGAAGGTGGGCCGTGCGCTCGCCGAACGCCTCGCAGACCGCGGAGAGAACGTGGTCCTCATCGAAGAGGACCAAGAAGTAGTCCAGACGGCCCGGAACATGGGCTTTACCGTCCATCACGGCGATGGAGCCGACACAAGCGTCTTACGCTCCGCGGGGGCCGCGAACGCCAAGTTCGTGGTCGCCGCGACCGGCGACGACGACGTGAACCTGCTCGTCGCGCAGTTGGCGAACTCGAAGTTCGAACCCGAGAGCGTCCTCGCGCGGGCGAACAACCCCGACAACGTCGAGGCGTTCGAAGAACTCGGCGTCCGGACTATCTCGTCGACCATCGCCACAGCGCAGGCGCTCGACAACTACATCGAGCGCCCGTCGATGTCGAACTGGATGGGTGAAATCGGTCGCTCCGGCGACGTTCAGGAGGTTCAGGTCACCGCTGAGAAACTCGTCGGTCGGACCATCCGAGAGGTCGGACCGGAACTGCCCGACGGCTGTCTCATCACGCTCGTCTCGCGGAACGGCGACACGACGGTCCCCAACGCGGAGTTCACGCTCCAAGAAGGCGACCGCATCACCATCATCGGTGAGCGTGAGGCCGTCCGAGACGCAGAAGAGTTAGTCAACCCCGAGTAGCGGCTCTCGCCGCCCGCTTGGTTCGGTTTTTTCGCGTCGTCCCCGACCAGTCAGCGCCGCGCCCAGCGGACGAACACCGCCCAGTAGCCGACGGTGAGCGCGACGAGAACGTACCAGACGGGCGCGCCGAGGTCGGGCCTCGGGACGAACCCCGCGGAGGCGGCCCCGGCGGCCGCCAGCGTCGCGAAGGCCCCCGACAGTACGGTCGTCGTGAGATTCATCACCGCGATATTCCCGACTTCCGGAGTATGAACGTGACGGAAGGCGCACGTATGTTTGTGAGCGATAGCCGAGGTCAGCGGTTCGGGGAACCACTGACACGCAGTCCACGAATTTCGCTCGCTTCCCGGGACGGATCAGGGTGAAAAACGCGGGTGAACCTACCGACTGAACTCGATTGCCGCTCCTTGGCCGAAGCCGACGCAGAGCGACGCGAGGCCGCGGTCCACGTCCCGCTTTTGCATCTCGTGGATGAGCGTCACCGGCAGGCGCGCGCCGGACGCCCCGAGGGGGTGGCCGAGCGCGATTGCGCCGCCGTTGACGTTGAGTTTGTCCGCGTCGATACCGAGTTCGCGGCGGGAGTACTCACACTGGCTGGCGAACGCCTCGTTGATTTCGACGAGGCCGTAGTCGTCGATGTCGGTGCCGGCGCGGTCGAGGAGGCCGCGGGTGGCCGGGACCGGACCGATCCCCATGACCGTCGGGTCGACGCCGGCGACGTTGTTCGTGCCGACCGAGGCGAGCACGTCGAGGCCGTGTTCGTCGGCGAACTCGCGGCTAGTGACGAGGACCGCGGCCGCGCCGTCGGTTATCTGCGAGGAGTTGCCGGCGGTGACGGAGCCGTCGCCCGAGAAGGCGGGGTCGAGGCCGCCGAGAATCTCCATCGAGGTGTCGCGGCGGATACCCTCGTCCTCGGTGACGACGCCATCCTCCGTCTCGACCGGGACGATTTCGTCGTCGAAGCGGCCCGAGTCGGTCGCCTCGGCGGCGCGCTGGTGGCTCCGGAACGCGAACTCGTCTTGGGCCTCGCGGGAGACCTCGTACTCGTCTGCGACCTTCTCGGCAGTCATCCCCATCTGGAGTTGGAAGATGTTGTACTGCTCGCTCAGTTCCGGGTGGAGGTGTTGGTAGGAGTCGCCGTCCATCGGCACGCGGGACATGCTCTCGACTCCGCCGGCGACGATGCACTCGCGGTTGCCGGCGGCGATGGCGTCGGACGCGGAGATGATAGCCTGCATCGAGGAGGCGCACCAGCGGTTGATGCTCGTCGCGGGCGTCCCCTCGCCGAGGGCCGACAGGAGCGCGATAACGCGGGCGACGTTGTTGTCCTGTTCGGTGCGCTGTTGGGCGACGCCCCACATCAGGTCCTCCACGTCGTCGGGGTCGACGTCGTGTTCGTCGAGGATGTGGTCGATGAGCGTGACCGAGAGGTCCTCGCTTCGAACGTCTTCGAACACGCCGCCCGCCTTGCCGAACGGCGTGCGGTACGCGGCCGCGATGACTGGCTCTGGCATGGCACATCATCAGGGTTCGAACACCATAAATAGTTTAGAACTCACTATTCGTCGTAACGAGTTGTTCTTCGGGTCGAAAAACGCCGAGAAAGCGGTGAAAGTGGAGACGACGGCACCGAGTCTCGGAGCGTCAGGAACGAGTGGCGGAGTCGCTGTCCGGCCGACCGGGGATTCCGCCGGTACCCGCGTCGGCAACCGTTGGCTCCGCCGGGAAGAGCTCCGGCGCGACGTCCGCCGAGGCGTGCTCGAAAGGCACGTCGGCGGCGTCAGCCGGGTTGTCGGATGCGGTGCGTTCGGTCATGGTCAGTCGCTCGTGACCGGCTGTTCGGCCTTCGCTTCCTCTTCGGCGAACGGGTACCACGACTGCTTGGCGTCGTGCATGTACGGCGCTTCGAAGTCCGTCTCCTCGGGGACGCAGTACTCGGTGACTGCCTCGGTCCCCTCGGCTTCGACCCACTCGCGGAACGTCTGTCCGGGCTCGCGGCGCTCCGCGAACGCCTCGACGAGCGAGGCGATGGCACCCGGCACCTCGTCGGCCGGGATGCGCTGTTGAATCCACTCGACGAACGACGGGTCCTCGCCGATGCCGCCGCCGACGCCGATGTCCATGGCCTCGACCATCTCGCCGTCCTTCTGGGCGCGCATGCCGAACAGGCCGATGTCGGCCGTGTTCGCTTGCCCGCAGTCGGCGGTACAGCCGGAGTAGTGAATCTTCAGTTGGCTCACGTCGTCGGGCACGTCCACGTTATCGCGGAGCCACCGGAGCATCCGGGCAGTCCGGGCCTTCGTCTCGGTGAGCGCGAGCGAGCAGAACTCCGTCCCGGTGCAGGCGACAGTGCCGCGCTGGAACGGATTCGGCACGGGCGTGTGTTTTCCGAGGAGCGGCTCGGCGAGCAGGTCGTCGAGCTTCTCCTCCGGCACGTCCATCAGAAGCGGGTTCTGACGACGGGTGAGCGGACCTCGCCGGAGCCGTACTCGTCGGCGATGTCGGCCAGTTCGATGGCGTCGGACGCCGTGAACCGACCGACCGCGACGCTGAGGCCGACGTAGTAGTCGCCGTTGGCCTGCTCGTGGACGCCGATGTGGTCGTGTTTCCCGTCGGACTCCGGGCGGCCCGCGTTGTAGGTGTACTCGTCGCGGATGTTCTCGCCCGCAGACGGGAGTTCGAAGTCGACGTACTCCTCCTGGAGCAGGTCGCGAATCTTCTCCGTGCCCCACTCGTCCACGAAGAAGCGACTGCGGGCGCGAGCCCGAACGTCGCGGTTACCGTGTTCGTGGTAGAGTTCGACGAAGCCGCGGACGACCTCGTAGGCGCGCTCTTCGTCGGCGACGAAGATGTCGAGGTCACGGGCGACGCGCGGTTTTCGGGAGCCGAGGCCGCCGCCGACGCGGACGTTGAAGCCGGTGACGGTCTCGCCGTCGATTTCTTTCTTCGCGGGTTCAAGCCCCACGTCGTTTATCGAGTCCTGCGCGCAGCCCTCCCGGCAGCCGGTGACGCTGATGTTGAACTTCCGCGGCATGTTCGACAGGGCGTCGTTCCCGCGGAGGTCCTCTTGGAAGCGGTCGAGAAGCGGCTGGGACTCGACGAGTTCGTGTTTGTCGCGGCCGGCGACCGGACAGCCGGTGATGTTCCGCATCGTGTCGCCGCCGGCGGACCGCGAGGAGACGCCCGCTGCTTCGAGCTTCTCCCAGACCTCGGGGATGTCTTCGAGTTCGAGCCAGTGGAGCTGAATCGACTGGCGCGTCGTCAGGTCCAACCAGGCGTCGCCGAACTCGGGGTTCTCGACCGGCCCGGACGCGTAGTCGCGCGCGACCTCGCCGATGGCCCGGAGCTGCCCCGGTTCGAGGACGCCGTTGGCGTTCGTCAGCCGCATCATGAAGTACGAGTCCTGGCCCGTCCGCTGCTGGAAGACGCCCCAGAACTTGAAGCGCGTGAACCACTTGTCGCGCTCGTCTTCGGGGATTGCGTCGACGCCTTTCTCGGCGAACTCCTCGATCTTCTCGCGGACCGCGTCGCCGTACAGTTCCGACTTCCACGCTTCCTTTTTACTCGCCATTTCCGACCACCAGTGGGCAATCATCCACTATTCCTGTGCGTTTGTTTGCGAACTTGGTCATGTTTCGTGATAACACGACTCGACAGAGGTTCATAAGAGTATTCGTTGAGAATCTTTAGAAATCGCCCCCATAAGCCGTATTCGTCCATTCTATAACCGAATATTCCGAATATAAGGTTGTATTTTGGGCAGATAGTCGGTCGATTATTAGATAACCACAATTGAACATAATGGAAGATAATGTGGTATGAGACTCGAACGCGACTCACCGACGAGCGGCGAGTGCGCGCAAGTCGTCGAAGGAGTTCACGTTGTGAAACGCGTGCGTTCCGGCGTGAGCCTCCACTTCGCGGTCGTCGAGGACGGTGACGTCGAGCGCAGACATCACGGCCTGTAGGCGGTCGTCACCGGCGCGGATGGTGTCGGTACAGGCGACCACACCGGCGCGGCAGTGGATGACTGCGGGGAGCGGTTGCATCGTCTCAGAGACCCGTGGAACGACGCCGGCGCCGCCCTGCAGGCGGCCGAAGAGGTGCGAGATGAACCCGCTCGGGACGAGCGGCATGTCGCACGGGAGGACCGCCGCGTACTCGGCGCTCGTCGCCCGCAGCGCGGTTCGCAGGCCGAAGACCGGCCCCCGGTCGGGATGGGAGTCCTCCGCGAACCGGACGTCGAAGTCCAAGAGCGCGCCGGCGAGCGCGTCCCGCTGTTCGGCGCGGCAGTTGACGACGAGTTCGTCGACGACGGGGTCGAGCGAGGCGGCGACCCGGTGAATCATGGGTTGGCCACCGACGGTGGCCGTCGCCTTGTCGATGCCGCCGAATCGGGTCGACCGACCGCCGGCGAGAATGATGCCCGCACGGCCGGTGTCGAGGTGAGGGTGCGACTCGTCGGCCATTCTCAGGCGGCGGCGCGTTCGAGTTCGCGGGGCCGTCCGCCGGCGGCGGCGAGCGCCATCAGTCGCTCACCTCGGCCGCGAGGAGGTCGGTGGACGCGGTCGCCTCGGGGTGTTCGAGGCGGACGGCGCACTGCTTGAAGTTCGGTTCGTTCGACTGCGGGTCGACAGCGGGGCTGGTAAGTCGATTAGTCATCGGATGGTGAATAGAGAGCCAGACAAGGCCCGGCGGGACGGCGTCGTCGGGGTCGAGCGTCGCCGGGACCGACGCCCGACGGGAGACGACGGTGGTTCGGCGGTCGCCCTCGGGGTCGGCGACCGCGTCGCGGTGCGCGTCGATTGTGTCGGGGTGCACGCGAGCGACCGGCTCGTCCGGCGTGTCGCTGCGCGTGCGGACCCCGGTGTTGTACCCGTCGGCCTCGCGGCCGGTCGTGAGCGTCAGCGGGTACGACTCGTCGGCGGGTTCGGGGAGCGACGACCCAGAGAGCGCGCTGAACTGCGCCTTCCCGGACGCCGTCGGGAACGACCACGTCGGGTCGTCTGACTCCTCGTCGCCGGCGTCATAGTAGCGGTAGCCGCCCTCGCTCGTCGGGTCCGGCGCGGGCCAGCGGACGGCGCGCTCGCCGTCGAGTCGCGTGTACGAGAGCCCCGAGCAGTCGGCGTCCGTGCCCTCGGTGAGGGCGGCGAACTCGTCGAACAGGTCGCTCGGCGAGACCGACGGTCTCGGAAGCAGTCCGGGCGCGACGCGGGCGGCCACGTCGGCGATGATGTCGAGGTCCTGTCTGACGCCCGGCGGCGTCTCGGTGGCCGGACGAACCCGCGAGACCGTCCGCTCCATGTTCATCGTTGTCCCCTCGGACTCGCCCCACGTCGCCGCGGGGAGCACCACGTCGGCGAGTTCGACCGTCTCGGACCGGAAGGCGTCCTGCACGACGAGGAAGGAGTCTTCGAGAACCTCGCGGGCGGCCGTCGCGTCCGGGAACCCGGCGAGCGGGTTGGTCGCGACGGTCCAGACGACCGACGGCGACGATTCGAACATGCCGACCGGTCCCGGTCCGTTGTCGTCGGGAAGCCGAGAGACGGGCACGTCCCACGCCTCGGCGACGGTCCGGCGGTGGTCCGGGTGTTCGAACGGTCGATGGCCGGGCCACGTCCCCTTCGAGGAGACGACGCGGGTGCCCATCGAGTTCGCCTGTCCGGTGAGAGAAAAGGGGCCGGAGCCGGGACCGAGGTTGCCGGAAGCGAGACAGAGGTTCACGAGCGCGCCGGCGGTCGCGGTGCCGCGGACGCTCTGGTTGACGCCCATGCCCCAGTAGACGAGCGTGGGCGCGTCGAGAAGCGACGCCAGTTTCTCGACCTCGTCGAGGGTGACGCCGGCCTCCGACGCCGCCTCCTCGACCGGAGGGAGTTCGTCGACGACTCGGTCGAACCCCTCGGTGTGTTCCGCGACGAACGACTCGTCCACGCGGTCGGTCTCGACGAGGTGGCCGAGAACCGCCTGCGCCAGCGCGAGGTCGCCGCCGGGGTCGATAGCGACGTGGTCGTCGGCGACGCCCGCGGTCTTCGTCTCGACGGGGTCGACGACGACGAGGTCGCCGTCGTCGGCCGACTGCCGAATCCATCGGAACATCACGGGGTGGGCGACCGCCGGGTTGGCCCCCCAGACGAGGTGCGTCTCCGCCTCGGGGATGTCGTCGTAGGTCGGCGGCGGCGCGTCGCTCCCGAAGGCGCGGTAGTAGGCTTTGACCGCGCTCGCCATGCAGAGCGTCGTGTTCGCGTCGTAGTTTCGGGTGCCGATACCGCCGCGGGCGAGCTTCCCGAGGGCGTAGGCGGCTTCGTTCGTCTGTTGGCCGCTCCCGAGGACGGCGACCTCGTCGGGGTCGTCGGCCATCGCGTCGGTGATGGCGTCGCCGACGCGCGCGAGCGCGTCAGACCACGAGGTCTGCCGGAGTTCCCCGCCCTCCCTGACGAGCGGCCGCGTGAGCCACGACCCGTCGGGGTCGGCCGATTCGCGGATGCCGCGACCGCAGGCCAGCCCGTTGTTTACGGGGTGTGAAGGGTCCCCCCGAACCGCTTCCAGCCCGTACGAGGTGTCGGAGCCGAGGTGGACGTGTCCACAGCCCACGGCACAGCGCATGCAGGTCGTCGGGACTTGTTTCGCCACGCGATTCACCACCGGCTATTCGTCGAGGATGTACCGCATTTGGGCGGGCATCTCGTTCCATTCGTGAATATCATTTCACTATCTTGGCTCACAGTGGCGGAAGATAACCATAAAACCCTAATCGTTTAAGAAAGGATATTTTCCCCGAGTATTCTGAAGAAAGAGACAAAATACAAGCGTGTGAAAGGAATATAATCGCGTAATAAATCCATTTTCGGATATGTTTTTGAATTGTTTTTCTGAAATTAACGTCACACGCCGGAGTCGTGCCGAGTTCCTTGTCATCGGGGAAGTTCGGTCGCGCGCACCAGCGGCCAAGGCGGCTCCGACGCTCTTATGCGTCTCCCCGGGCAATTTCTGGGGGATGAGTGAACGGGCGCTCGAGGTTGTCGAGTTTCTGCTGACGGCCCACCTCTACACCGACGACCGAACGCTTGACGAAAACGACCTTCCCCCGCGGTATCGACGCGTCTTCTGGGCGGACGCCGAGGACGACGGCGACGAGGACGACTCGTCGATGGCCGGCATCGAGCGACCGCTCGTTGTGACCGAGTCCATCGCGCGGAAGGCGACCGGCGTGGAACACCCCTGGGACGCGATTTCCGACCTCATGTTCACCCAGCGCGAGGACTTCTCCGGCCGCCTCTCTCTGACGCAGCCCGAGATGGCGCTGGAGTGGTTCGTCAAACGAGCCGACTACGACCGGCTCGTGACGAATCCGACGGTCGCGAAGTCGGTCGAGGACCGAGACGACGTGGACGTGACCCACGCGGAGGCCAGAGAACAGACCCGACCGATTCACGCCGACCGCGTGTGGATAGACAGCCTGCTGGACGAGTACTTCGACGACGAGGACGACGCCGAGATGCTCGACCTCGTGCAGGTCCGCGCGCCCGAGGAAATCGAGATGACCCTCGACGACCTCGTGCTCACGACGGACCAGGAAGGCGAGATTCACAAGCTGATGAAGGCCATCGAACACCGCGAGTACCTCGCGGACATCGGCCTCCGCGAAATCGGGAAAATCCTGTTCGTCGGGCCGCCGGGGACCGGCAAGACCACCGTCTCGCGGGCGCTCGCCCACGAGCTCGGCCTCCCGTTCGTCGAGGTGAAGCTCTCCATGATTACGAGCCAGTATCTCGGCGAGACGGCCAAGAACGTCGAAAAGACCTTCGAGGTCGCAAAGCGGCTGTCGCCGTGTATCCTCTTTATCGACGAGTTCGACTCGGTGGCGAAGACCCGCCGGTCGGACGAGCACGCGGCGCTCAAGCGCGCGGTCAACACGCTGCTCAAAAGCATCGACGACATCTCGCTGATTCGCGACGAAGTCATCCTCATCGGCGCGACCAACCACCCCGACCAGCTCGACTCGGCGGCGTGGCGGCGCTTCGACGAAATCGTCAACTTCCCCAAGCCGGACCGCGGGATGCGCGCCGACATCCTCCGGGTCATCACGAACCGGATGGACATCGACGAGTTCGACCCCTCGGCCATCGCCGACGTGACGGAGGGTCTCACCGGCTCCGACCTCCGACTCGTCCTCCGCGAGGCCGTCCTCGAAGCGCTCACCGAAGAGCGGATGGAACTCACGCAGGACGACCTGCTGGAAGCCGTCGCCGACTTCGAAGAGCGTGACAACCTGAAGAACCTCGACATGATGTCCGACTCGTCGGAACTCGTCGCGGGGTCGGGGTCCGGACGACGGCCACGACCACAGTCACGACCACGACCACGACCACGCCGACGAACACGAAGGCGAGACGCAGAAAGACGCCGGCGCGGCGCAGTAAGCGGGCGTCAGGAGAACTCGCCGCGGTCGGCCACGTTTATACCTCGCCGCCCCCGTGGTTGAGTCAATGCGCGTGACCCTCCTCGGGACCGGCGACACGACCGGCACGCCCACCGTCGGGTGCGACTGCGAGACCTGCCTCGCGGCCCGCGAGCGAGGCATCGAGCGGACGCGCTTTTCGGTCCACGTGCAGAACGAGCGGACCGGCGAGTCGCTCCTCGTGGATTTCAGCCCCGACTTCCGCCATCAGTTTCTCACGCAGGACGTGCCGCTTCCCGACGAGGCGCTCGTCACCCACATCCACTTCGACCACCTCGACGGCCTCGGGAACGTCTACCGCCTCCTCGACGACCTTTCGGTCCACGCCGCCGACGAGGTCGACCCGGTCACGGGCGAGAGCGTCGCCGACGCGATTCGCTCGAAGTTCGACTACCTCGACCGCATCTCGGTCGAAGACCGGACGCCGTTCGAGTCGTTCCGCGCCTGCGGCCTCGACGTGACGCTCGTGCCGGTCGTCCACCCGCCGCTGGTCTGTTACGGCGTCGCCATCGAGGACCCCGAGACGGGCGCGAAGCTCTCGCTTTCGGGCGATTCCACCTACGCCATCCCCGAGGAGTCCCGCGACGTGCTCCGCGACCCGGACCTGCTCCTCGCCGAGGCCATCGTCCCCGCGTCGGTCTGCGAGTACCACCCCATCGGCGGCGACGACTACGACGAAAACGGGGTCGCGCGGACCTTCGGCACGAAGCACATGACCCGCGAGGGGGCGATCGCGCTCGGCGAGGAACTGAACGCCGACGAGACGCGCCTCGTCCACGTGGCGCACTACTACCCCGCCGACGAGGCGTTCGAGGAGCCGCTGGCGGTCGACGGCGAGGTGTACGACCTGTGAAACTGCGAACTATTGCCGGAGACAGGGCGTTCAGGTATCTCATGGTCGCCGGCTTTGTCGCCGCCGCAACGAACTTCGTCCTGACGTACGTCGATACGGGCCGCCTCGACTTCTTCGGGGCGGCCGTGCAGTTCGCCCTCGTCATCGTCATCGGCGTCGCGCTCGTCACCTACTGGAGCTACATGGAACAGCGGGCCGACGCGGAGTGAGGGCCGGGAGCGAACCCGGCAGTCCGGTGCGGTTTTGCGACCGGGGCGCGTCGAGACGGTCGTGACCGATATCCTCGCGGCGCTCCGATACAGCACGCCGATGGCAGTCGTCGCCGGCGTCGTCTGGTTCCTCGTCGCCTCGTGGTCCGGCGAGCCGAACTGGGTCGAGGGCGCGGTGTTCGTCGTCGGGTTCGGCGTCGTCGCCACGCTCGGTTGGGTCTACTCAGACGAGCGGAACGAGTAGCGACTCGGCGGGAGGCTGGGCGAGTCAGAAGTACCGGTCGAGTCCCGACTGTCTGCGAACCGCGCCGGCCGGGTCGGCGACCCAGTCCGTCCGCGACTCGCGGAGGCCCTCGCGGTCCAGTTCGGGTGGGTCGGCCGCGTCGAACGCCGAGCAGTCGGCACCGCACTCGGAGCCGGGGGCGACCACGCGGTCGAAGTGGG
>NZ_JPES01000019.1:0-32029 GCF_000730175.1 Haloferax sp. ATB1
AACTCTCCGAGCACAACCAGCACCACGTCCGTGAAATCCTCGAATACGAGGAGGACACGTTCCCCTTCCTGCTCGACACCTACGTCGGCAACCACCTGCTGAAGACCGTCGCGCTCAACGACACCCTCGAAGAACACGACATCGACGGCGTCATCTCCGGCGTCCGCTGGGACGAACAGGAGGCCCGCGCCGACGAGACGTTCTTCAGCCCCCGTCACGACCCCGACATCTACCCCCCGCACGACCGCATTCAACCCATCCTCCAGTTCGAAGAGAGCGCCGTCTGGGACGCCTTCTGGTACTTCGCGGTTCCGGACACCGTCGAGAACTACCCCGAGGACGGTTACGTCCCCACCAGCGACACCGACCTCCCCGAGGGTGTCACGCAGGAAGACGTGCCCGTCTCGCCGAAGTACTTCGCCGGCTTCCGGAGTCTCGGCAGCGAGGTCTCGACCGACAAGTCCGCCGAAGAACCGGCGTGGCTGCAGGACATGGAGAACACGACCGAGCGCGCGGGCCGCGCCCAGGACAAAGAGGACCTGATGGAGCGCCTGCGCGACCTCGGCTACATGTAACGTCGGCCGAACTCTGACGCGAACATCGCGACGCGGCCACTTTTTCGCGGACTCGCTCCCGACAGCGACAGCGACTGTCTCACAGCGGAAACAGCGATATCCTCCGCGAGCGACACCTTCCCTATGAGCCTCACATTCCCCGACTACCTCGACCTCGACTACGACGACGGCCGAGACCAGACCGCCGCCGACTACCCGACGCTCGAAGACAAACTCGAAAAAGCGGCCGCGGTGACCGCGACCGCCCTCGAACAGTACGAGCGCCCGGCCGTGATGTGGACCGGCGGCAAGGACTCCACGCTCGTGCTCTACGTCGTCCGCGAGGTCGCCGCCGACATGGGCGTCCCCGTGCCGCCCGTCGTCTTCATCGACCACTTCGAGCATTTCGACGAGACCGAGGCGTTCGTCCGCGAGTGGGCCGACCGCTGGGACCTCGACCTCGTCGTCGCCCGCAACGAGGACTTCGCGCGCCTCGGCGCGTCGCCCGGCGACGAGATTCCCCTCTCGGCCCTCGGCGACGACACCCGCCACGAACTCGCCCGCCTCGGCTACGAGGGCGAGACCGTCGTCCTCGACGCCGACAGCTTCGAGGGTAACCACCTCTTGAAGACCGTCGCGCTCAACGACACCCTCGAAGCACGCGGTTTCGACGGCGTCTTCTCGGGCGTCCGCTGGGACGAACAGGAGTCTCGCGCCGACGAGACGTTCTTCAGCCCCCGCCACGACTCCGAGAAGTACCCGCCGCACGACCGCGTCCACTCCATCCTCCAGTTCGAGGAGGCCGACGTGTGGGCGGCGTTCTGGAACTACATCGTCCCCGACTCGGTCGAGGGCTACCCCGCGGGCCACGTCCCCGCTGCTCTCGATGACCTCCCCTTCGGCGTCGAACCCGCCGACCTGCCCGTCTCGCCGAAGTACTTCGAGGGCTACCGCTCGCTCGGTACCGAGTCCGGGTCCGCGAAGTCCGACGACCGCCCCGCGTGGGTGCAGGACCTCGGCGCGAGCGCGGAACGCGAGGGGCGCGCGCAGGACAAAGAGGACCTGATGGGTCGGCTTCGCGACTTGGGTTACATGTGAACGGAGTCTGACGATAGCCATCGACTCAATAATGTAGAAAATATAATATGATTGCCGGCGGGACGTGCACGCATGTCCCGCTCTCCTCCCGATTTCTGGCCCACGATTACCGCCCTCGTCGGCGTCATACTGCTCACTGCCGCCGTGTTCGCGCCGTGGGGATCCATCATATGGTCGTACGAGTACAGAGCCGAACAGGTCACGCCGAGCGACGACCACCTCGCCGAGCGACTCGGTCTGGTCGACTCGACCGCGACGTGTATCGACGCCTGCGACCTCGCCGAGGACGTCAGCGCTGACGGGCCGCGGGTCGTCTCAGACGCGACGTACAGCGCCAGCTACGCGTTCGACTCGAAGCACCGCTTGGTGGTATTCCGGGACCGAAACCGTCCGTTCTACCGGCCGAACATCACGCGATACGAGAACGACACGGTCCGGGTCGACCTCGAACCGGTCTCGAACGCCACCGCGCTCAAGCTCGCGTCGACGCCCGCGTGGCGCTTCCCGAGCGCGGTGGAGCGAGTCGCCGACTCGGGGTCGGTCCGCGCGGGTCACGACCTCGCGGGGATGGCGCTTTGGAAGAAGACGAGCGCCATCGTCGCATACGACGGCGGATACGCTCGATACGCAGGACACACCGGTCGCGGGGGAATGGACAGCGCAAGAGTCTACCCTCGCGTTGGCCTCGCTGCGATCGGTGCGCTCTGTTGTTACTACGCCGGACGCTTGGTATCGTAGGCCCTCGCTCCTCTTGCGTTGCACCGACGACGCTCCCGCCATCCTGACGCCCACACCGTAGCGCCTATCTCCCCCAACACGCTATCGCCTCCATGACAGCCGAGTGGGTCAGCCTCTTTTCGGGCGGAAAGGACTCTTCGTGGGCGCTCTACCGCGCGCTCGAAGCGGATCTGAACGTCACCCGCCTCCTGACCGTCCACCCGAGCGACGACTCGTACATGTACCACGTGCCGGCGACCGACCTCGCCGCGCTTGCCGCCGAAAGCACCGGCATCGAACTCGTCGAGGTCCACCCCGGTGACCTCGAAGCGACCGACGCCGACGACTCGGGCGCGCAGGGCGACGCCGAACTCGAACCCCTCGAAGCGGCGCTGTCGGACCTCCAATCCGAGATCGACCTCGCGGGCGTCACCGCGGGGGCCATCGAAAGCGAGTTCCAGACCAACCGGATTCAGGCGATGTGCGACCGCCTCGGAATCGACCTGTTCGCCCCGCTGTGGCAGGAAAATCCCCGCGAACTCGGCGACGCCATGCTCGAGGCGGGCTTCGAAATCACCATCATCCAAGTCGCGGCCCACGGCCTCGACGAGTCGTGGCTCGGCCGGACGCTCGACGCCGACGCGCTCGACGAACTCGAAGCGCTCAACGAGCAGTACGGCGTCCACATCCTCGGCGAGGGCGGCGAGTTCGAGACGCTCGTCACCGACGGCCCGCACATGGACCGCCCCATCGAACTGGAGTACGAGACGGAGTGGGAGGGGACCCACGGCAGGCTCCGCATCACCGACGCGTACCTCGGCTAAGAAAAAGCGCCCGCGGTTGCGGTTCGGGCCGCGTTACTGGCCGTTCGTCAGCCGCGAGTGCGCCCCGATGAGGGCGTTCGAGAGGTCGAGGCTCTCGATGTGAGTCTCCTCGTCGACGATAGAGTTCTTCAGCTCCGCGTTTCGGATGACTGCGCCGGGGAAGACCACGGACTCTTCGAGCACGGAGTCTTCGACCACCGCGTTGGCCATCACGTGGACGTTGGTGCCGACCTCGGTGTTTGTGAGCGTCGCCGACTCGTGGACGAAGTTCTCGCCGCCGAGGTACCACGCCACGGCGTCGAGGTAGCTCTGGGGCGTGCCGATGTCGAACCACGCGCCGTCGAACGTGTAGGCGAACACGTCGCCGTTCTGCTGGAGCCACTGCATGAACCAGCCGGGTTCGTCGGGGTTGTTGTCACCGGAGAGATACTCGTCGAACTTGGGCAGGTCATCCGCAGGGAAGGCGTAGCAGGCGATGGAGACGAGCGTGCTCTTGGGGTCTTCGGGCTTCTCCTGGAAGTTGATGACGCGGTCGCCGTCGAGTTCGACGAGGCCGTAGGACTTCGCGCGCTCCTTGTCGCCCACGTCGTAGGCGGCCAGACACGGCGCATTCTTCTCGTAGAAGAAGTCCACGAAGTCGCCCACGTCGAAGCTGATGAGGTTGTCTCCCGCGATGACGACGAGGTCCTCGTCGACCTCCTCGCGGTCGATGAGCTGGGCGAGCGCGCCCACGACGCCGAACTTCTCGTCTTCTTCGCTGGTGTCTTCGACCGACAGCGTCGGCTTTTCGAACGGCGATTCGTCGATATACTCCTCGAATGCGCCGGCGAAGCGCTCGTTCGTGCTCACGAACACCTCCGAGACCCGGTCGTCGGCTTCCAGGTCTTCGAAGATGGTGTCGATGACCGTCTGGTCACCGACGGGTAAGAACATCTTGGGTCGGTGTTTGGTAATCGGCCACAGACGCGTCGCGTACCCTCCGGCAAGGACGACTGCCTTCATATCCCCCAAATCCCGCCACGTAGACAAGGCCTTTTTGCATCCTCTCTATCTTGCTGACACTTTTTCGACCGAGGCGGCGCAAGGGATTTTCCCTTCGACTCCCAACCGAGCGATATGACAGCCCGGGAGTCCGACACGACGGCCCGCCAGCGCATCGCCGACGCCCTCCGCGACGACCCCGCGACGGCCTCCGAGCTTTCGGCGAGCGTCGGCGTCTCGGTATCGTCGGTGTACGGTCATCTCCAACACGTCGCCCAAACAGTCCACGGAGCGGACGGCGAGCAGTTCCTCGTCGCGCCGCCGGAGTGCAAACACTGCGGCTTCAGCGCCTTCGACGACCCCGTGAACTACCCCTCGCGGTGTCCGGAGTGTCGAAGCGAGGGCATCGAAGAGGCCGTGTTCAAAATCGAATAGTCGGCCTACAACGACGCCACGGTCCGGTTGTGGTAGTCGAGAAAGTCAGCGTCGAGGTCGTGGTCCTCGCGGACCGAAAGCGAGGTACCGTCTAACTCGCGTTCGTAGGCGTGGGCGATGGTGTACGTCTCGGGGTCGACGGTTATCATTCCGTAGTCGAAGTCCGCGTGGTGGTCCGGACAGAGGACGAGGAGGTTCGCCTCGACGTCCGGGCCGTCGTGGGGCCGCCCGAGCGGTTTGAGATGGTGCGCCTCCGCGTAGCCGTCGTGGACTCCTCGACGGCGACGCTCTCCACAGACCTGACACGTGTGAGAGTACCGCTCTTTCAACTCGGTCGCAAGCGCCGTGTTTCGAATGATTCGGCTTCGCGTCGTCTCGGTGCGTTCCGCGGACGCGAGGTCCGCCGCGGCTTCTTCGTCGTCGACCCGCTCCCGCCGTTCGCGACGGCGGCGGAGAACGAATCGATAGACGTCCCTGTCGTCTCCCTCGAACGGACCGTGCGCGTAGTCGACGACTTCGACCTGACCCTGGTACTCCCAGTCAGTCCCGGCCGACTCTCGATGGAAGAAAAATATCGGTAACGGATGGTGTTTGGCCCGCGCGAGGAACTTGTTGCCGCCGGTAAGCGTCTGGTCGCCGGTCCGCCCCTCTCCGATGTACGTGAACTGGCCGCCGGTCACGTCGTCGCCGTACGGTCCGTTGTCACTCGAAAAGAGGCGGAGATACCGCTGATCGTCGTCGTCGTAGCAGATTTCGATGCCGCGGCCCGTCATCCCGCGGTCGAATCGAGACTGAAGTTCCGATCCGCTCAACCGCTCACCGAGTTCGAGCGAGAGCCCTGCAAGTTTCACGACGGAACCGACGGACGAGTCACGAAAAAGGGTTCTCCCGTCTCCGCTCGTATTGGGGGAGAAATCGGCCGAATGCCTCTTATTCTGCGTCTAGCTCGTTCAAGAGCGTCCGCGCCGCCGCCGACGAGGAACCGGGGCCGCGCGCGGTGATGAGGTCGCCATCGACCGTGACGCTAGTGTCGCTGTCGAGTTCGGCGTCCCAGACGCCGCCGGCGGCTTTCACCTCGTCTTCGACCCAGTACGGGAGCTTTCGGCCGTCGGGCATCAGGTCGTCGTCGTCGACGATGCCTTCCTCCCACTCGTTGGGGAAGCCGGTGACCTCGCGCCCCTCGACGAGGAACGAGCCGTCGGCCTCGCGGGTGAACCCGAGGATACCGACCGCGTGACAGACGACGAGCGCCTTCGAGCCGTCGCCGGCGACCGCCTGCAAGAGCGCCTGTCGGGCGTGTCGGTCCTGATTGATGTCCCACGCGGTGCCGTGGCCGCCGGGGAACACCACGGCGTCGTACTCGCGGGCGTCGACCTGCGCAATCGGCTCCGGATTCTGCAGGCGCTCGTCGTTCTCGTGGACTTCGACGACGCGTTCGGCGAGTTCCTCACCGACCTCCTCGGGGTCGATAGAGCGCTCGTCGACGACCGGCGGCGCGCCCGTCGGCGTCGCGACCGTCACGTCCACCCCGGCGTCGGTCAGGGTAGTGAGCGGCTCGATGCATTCCTCTCCCCAGTAGCCGTCTTCGCTGACGATGAAAAGCGCCGATGTCATCGCTCCCGAGTACGATCTGGCCACAAAAAGGCCCCGCGGAGGCGGAAATCCGCGGGGGAGGACGGCGCGACGGTGCGGCGTCGCGGCCGCGTCGGCGTCGGGTCAGTCGTCGCCGTGTTCGTCGACGATGACGACTTCGCTGTCTTCGACGGTGACGTTAATGAGCGTCTTGACGTGGTGGTCCGAGTCGTCGAGTTCGTTCGGCCCGGCCTTCTTGATGATGGCGACGGTGTCGACGACGTCCGCGCCGATGTGGTCGAGCGCGTCGAGGACGGCCTTCATCGTGCCGCCGGTCGAGAGCACGTCGTCGAGGACGAGCACGCGGTCGCCCTCGTTCACGTCGTTGATGAACATGTCGCCCTCGGAGTAGCCCGTCTGCTGGTGAAGCGAGACCTCGCCGTCGAGGCCGTACTCGCGCTTGCGGATGACGACGAGCGGGATGTCCGTCATGAGCGAGACGGCCGTCGAGATGTGGATGCCCATCGCCGCGGGCGTGACGATTTTGTCCACGTCTTCGAGGTTCGCCTTGCGGATGATCTTGATGACAATCTCGCGCAGGAGCCCCGGCTTCAGCATCGGAACCCCGTCGCTGATGGGGTGGACGAAGTACTCGTAATCTCCTTTTTCGATGATCGGCGCGTCGAGGAGAGACTGCCGCAACTGGTCCATGGCGCTCGTTTCCCCGGTTAGGCATAAAATGTGGCGGTTCGATGGCTCTCGGACACGCCGACCCACGTCTCGCGGTATCGATTACCGTGGGCCGACCGACGCCGAGCGACCGCTCTCCGACAGCGGTCCCCGCACGGAGCGCGACGCTCCGAGGGCGGTTACATCCCGCCGAGAAGCTGTGACGCGGTTTTCACCAGCGGCTCAACCGTCTCGTCCGGTTCGACGAAAAGCAGCATGCCGCGGCCGCCACAGTAGACCTGCAACACGCCGTAGCCGTCGCGTTCCTCGAACCGGTACTCGACGCTGTTCTGTACCGGACTAAGCCCGGAAAACAGCCCGCGCTCCATGAACTCGCGCCGAGTCTCCTCGGCGAGCGAACTCAGGTGCGTCACGAGTTCGTCGCGACTCCCGAAGTCCTCGCGGACCGACTCCCCGACGTGAAACAGGTCGAAGGCCGTCGCACCGTAGACGGCGACCAGAGAGACTGCCCCCTTCGCAGTCCCCCGAAGCGCGTCCATCGCGACCTCGCTGTCGGGTCCCGGTCCGTTGACGGATGCCATCCGTGACGGGTCGATTATCATTCGTTTCCCCCCTTGCCCTGACGCTGCGCGTCTCCCTGCCCGGAGCGCGCGCCTGGACGGATCATAAATGTCCGATTGTGAGTCAGTGTTATAAATTTGAGGGTCACACTGGAGGTAATAATTACCCCCCGCCAAATCCGGCCAGAAATCGCCTGAAACCGGCGTCTACTACGAGACCGGACTCTCTGATTTGACCCCGGTCTCGAGGGCGGCGTTTCGCCCCCACGTGGCTGGTGGGAACCGTTAAGAAATGGGCCCGTGAGCGCGTTATCGCACAACTATATTGATTATTAGTGGACTACGCTACCCGTATTTTCAGCTATTTCATCCCAAAACCAACAGACCGCGTAGTAGTTCGGGGTCGGTTTCCCCCTCTCCAGCGGTCTAGGACGATTCGATAAATAGTATACTTCTATTTTGTCGATTAGCTACAAAACCCGATTAAAATATATGCTTTCGTCCCATAGGTAGCGTGAGTGACCGAACGCTGCGCCCAGCTTGAGTCACGACCATACCCATGATACACCAACCACTCGTGCTCGGTGGAGAGCACGCGGGTCGCGCGCTCGCCGAGCGACTGCTGGAGGAGTACGAATCCGTCACGTTCATCGACGAGAACGAGGCAGTGGTCGCCCACGCGATCGAACGCGGCATCGACGCGCGAGTCGCGGCGTTCGACGAGCCACAGTCCCTCCGAGCCGCGTGGAACGAAAACGCGGACGCGGTTATCGTCGTGGGACGAATCGATCCGACGAACCTGCTTCTCACGCAGGCCTCGCGGACGACGTTCGACGTCGACCGGGTCACCGTACTCGTTAACGACCCGCAGAACACGGCCGTGTTCGAGGACCTCGGTGTCGAAGTGATCTGTGTCACGTCGCTCGTCACTGACATGGTCGTCGGGTCGCGCGCCGAACCGGCAGAGGACGCGCGAGCGGGTGGATAACCGTGGAAAAAACACTCGAACGAGACCTCGGTCTCTTCTCGGTGCTCGCGATCAGTATCGGGGCGATGGTCGGCAGCGGAATCTTCATTTTACCGGCGCTCGCGGTCGATATCGCGGGCCCAGCGGTTATCTTGGCGTACTTGATCGCCGGCGTTCTCGTGCTGCCCGCGGCGCTGTCGAAATCCGAGATGGCGACGGCAATGCCCGAAGCCGGCGGCACCTACTTGTTCATTGAGCGGGGGATGGGTCCACTGCTGGGCACCATCGCCGGTATCGGCACGTGGTTCTCGCTCTCGTTCAAAGGTGCGCTCGCACTCGTCGGCGGCGTGCCGTACCTGTTGTTGCTGTTCGACGTTCCTTCCACCGTCGTCACGCCGGTCGCGCTCGCGCTCGCGGCGCTCCTCGTCGTCGTCAACCTCGTCGGGGCGAAACAGACCGGGAGGCTACAGGTCGGTATCGTCGCCATCATGCTCGTCGCGCTCGTCTGGTTCGTCCTCGGCGGGACGCCGACCGTCGAATCGACGAACTTCCGCCCGTTCTTCAACGGCGGAGTCGGCGGCCTGCTCACCGCGACTGGACTCGTGTTCGTCTCCTATGCGGGCGTGACGAAAGTAGCGAGCGTTGCCGAGGAGGTCGAAGACCCCGACCGAAACATCCCGCTCGGCATCCTCGGGTCGCTCGGGTTCACGACGGTCCTCTACGTCCTCATCGTCGCCGTGATGGTCGGGGTCACCGACCGCGGCGTCCTCGCCGAGAGCGCGACGCCGATGGCACTCGCCGCGGAGGCTTCGCTCGGAACCGCGGGCGTCATCGCCGTCGTCGTCGCTGCGGTCCTCGCACTGGTCAGTACCGCGAACGCCGGGGTTCTCTCCTCGTCGCGGTACCCGTTCGCGATGAGCCGAGACAAACTCGCCCCGCCGTCGCTGTCGACGATTAGCGACCGGTTCGGAACCCCGAGCACGTCGATTACCCTCACGGGCGTCGTGCTGTTGCTTCTCATCGCGTTCGTTCCGCTGCTCGACATCGCGAAGCTCGCGAGCGCGTTCCAACTCCTCGTGTTCGTCCTCATCAACCTCGCCGTCGTCGCGTTCAGAGAGGGACATGTCGAGTACGAACCGTCGTTCACCTCGCCGCTGTACCCGTGGATGCAGGTGTTCGGCGCGCTCAGTGGCCTCGTCCTCCTCACGCAGATGGGGACCGTCCCGCTCGTCGGTGCGGTCGTTCTCACCATCGCGGGCGCCCTCTGGTTCTTCGTCTACGCCCGGTCTCGCGTCGACCGCGAGGGCGCGGCCGCCGACGCTGTTCGCCAAGAGGTCAGCCGCAACGCGGTCGAACGGGCCGAAGCGGCCATCCAAGCGCACCGCGACGAGTACCACGCTCTCGTGGCGATTTCGAACGACATCTCGAAAGCCAGAGAGCGGGCGCTGATTCAGGTGGCTTCGAGACTCGCTCGCGCCAACGACGGGCGAGTCACGGTCGCGCGGTTCGAGACGGTTCCGGACCAGACGTCCTTGGCCTACGCGTCCGCAGTCGAATCGCCAGCCGACGTCGAGTTCGAACGGCAGACCGACGAGCTCGACGACGAGTTCGGCGTGCCGATACGGTGCGGCACCATCGTCACCCACGACACGCGACACGCGGTCGTCAACTACGCCGCCAACCAGGACGTCGACTTCCTCCTCGTCGAGCACCCGACGGGGACAAAGCGCGTGAGCGAGCGCCTCTTCGGAACCGATACGTCGTGGATTCTCCGGCACGCACCCTGCGAAGCCGGTCTACTCAAGGGCCCCGACCTCGACGGGATTCGCACCGTCGAACTGCTCGCGAGCCAGGGGCCGTACGACCCGACGAAAGTCGCCGTCGCGGACGCGCTGGCGAGCGAGTCCGAAGGTCGAATCCACCTGAGCCACTGCGGGGACACCACCGACTCGGCGGCCCGGCGGCGGTCCCTCAAACAGTACAAAGCGGACATCGCCGAGTTGTGTAGCGCCCCCGTCGAGATGGGGACGCTCTCCACGGACGGTGGCCCCCACACTCTGCCGACCGAGAGCGACCTCCTCGTTGTGGCCGCCGACGAGTGGAACGGGCGGTCGGACGCGAAGGCGGTCATCGACGAGTGGAACGGTTCGGTGCTCGCGGTTCACGGTCAGGACGCGACTCGACGTGGACGACTCATGCGCGCGCTCGACCGTCAGTTGTTCTGACCTCGGCGAGCAGCCCACCGCTCTCCGTGCATTTATCGGCGGTTCACGCGACCAAAACACATATTTTCGGGAGCCCCATTGGTCGGCTCATGGCGTCGACATCCATCGACGAACTCGATAGATACATCCTTTATGCGCTGCAGAAAGACGCGCGACACACGTCGGGAAACGATATCGCCTCCGCACGTAACGTCTCTTCGAGTACGGTTCGAAACCGGATTTCGAAGCTCGAATCGAGCGGGATTATCCGGGGGAGCCACCTCGACATCGACTACGAGGCGCTCGGCTACCAGCTCCACACGATCATCTTCTGTACGGCACCGATTTCGAAGCGAGAAGAACTCGCGAGAAACGCCCTCTCGGTCGAGGGAGTCATCTCGGTTCGCGAGATTATGTCCGGCGAGAAGAACGTCCACATCGTCGCGCTCGGACGGAACAGCGACGACTTGAGTCGAATCGGGCGCGAACTCAGCGATATGGGGTTCGAGATTGCAGAAGAAGAGATAATCCGCAACGAGTACACCTGCCCCTACAGCCCGTTCGCCGGAGACTCGACGAACGAGGCGTAACCCCGGATGTCGACGCCGTTTCAACGGTCTCGATTGGACACCGCGACCCGCGTCTGACCGTCGGATAGCGGAAAGGGTTTTGCTTGGCTTTCGCTACAGACACGTAGTACCAATGAGCCAGTATCGAACGTCCCGACGAATCGTCCGGTCCGACTTCGGAGGTGGCTGATGCCCGATACGAGTGCCCGAATTCTCGTTCCGGTCGGAGAGTCGTCCACGTTCCGGAACACCGTCGCATACGCGGTCCGCGAGGCCCGGCGCATCGCCGCGGAAACCGGCGAAGAATCGACCGTTCACTTCGTGTACCCCGTCCGATGGCAACTGGTCGACGAGAGCGAGCGTTCGGCGGCCGACGCCGTCGCCGACACCCTCGAACGGGCGCGCGTCTGGGCGAACGACGACCTCGACTACGACGACGACGGCGACCTCGACGCCGAGGACGTCTCGGTCTCCATCGAGACCGCCGTCATCGGCGAGGACCGATACCTCTTTTCGCCGAACGATTTCGCCGAAGTGCTCCTCGAGTACGCTCGTGACCGCGACCTCGACCGCATCGTTCTCGACCCGGAGTACCAACCCGGCGGGAGCGCTCCGATGCTCCAGCCCCTCGAGTTCGAACTCGCGCGGTCGGGGTTAGTGGTCGAGGAAGCGCCGGTCGACCGCGTCGTCGAGCGCGGCCGGCTTCCCAGCCGAGCGAACGTCTCGAAGGCCCTCGCCATGTTCGGCGTCTCGTTCGGATTCTACCTTCTCCTCGCGGGCGTCTTCGACACGTTCAATCTCGTTACCGGCGCGATCTCCGCCGGCGTCGTGACGGCGGTTTTCGCACGCATCTCGTTCGTGAACACGCCATCCGTGACCGGCACCGTCGCCCGAATCGCCCGCTTTCTCCTCTACGTTCCCTACCTGCTGTGGGAGATCGTGAAGGCCAACTTCTCCGTGGCCTACATCATCCTCCACCCGGACCTCCCCATCGACCCGGAGATGCAGCGCTACCGGGCGGCGATTTGGGGCGACCTCTCGGTGACGACCCTCGCGAACAGCATCACGCTCACGCCGGGGACGCTGACCGTCGATATGGACCGAGACAGCCTTATCATCCACTCGCTCACCGGTTCCGCCCGAGACGGGCTCGCGGGCGGCGCACTCGAACGCGCCGTTCGGTTCGTCTTCTACGGACGCTCGGCGGCGCGTATCCCGACGCCCGCCGAGCGCGGGACGATAGCCTCGTGGACCGACGACGACCAAACGGACGGTGACGAGTGACGATGCTCGGACAGCTTTCGACGTTCGAGACGGTATTACTCGGTGCCGCGGGCGCGTTCATCACGTTCGCGGTCGTCCTCCTGTACCGGGTCGTCCGCGGACCGACGATGGAAGACCGCGTCATCGCGATCAACGCCATCGGGACGAACACGGTCGTCGTGTTGGCACTCGTCGCCGCGGCGTTCGGTCTCTCCGGATTCCTCGACGTTGCGCTCGTGTACGCGCTCTTGAACTTCCTCGCCAGCATCGCCATCTCCAAGTTCATCGTCGAACGCGGGGGTGTCCTCTGAGATGACGCCGCTCGAATATCTCGTCGTGGGGCTCGTCCTCGCGGGCGTCTTCTTCAGCTTCGTCGCGGTCGTCGGAATCATCCGACTGCCCGACCTCTACACCCGCGCCCACGCGACTTCGAAGAGCGATACGCTCGGAACGGTGCTCTCCCTCGGCGGCATCGCGCTCCTGTTCGGCGCGGAGGTCTCCGCCGTCAAGACGGTCTTGCTTCTGTTGTTCATGCTCATCACCAACCCGACGGCCGCTCACGCCATCGCACGAGCGGCCCACGACCAAGGTATCGAACCGTGGACCGCGAGCGATGAGGAGGGTGACTAAACGTGCAGCTACTCCTCTACGGGGTGTTGCTGACGTTCGTCGTCTTCGCCGCGCTCGCCGTGGCCTTCCTCCGAGACATCCTCAGCGCGATTATCGCGTTCGCCGGGTTCAGCTTCGGCGTCGCAATCGTCTACATCCTCCTCAGAGCGCCCGACGTCGCGCTGACGGAAGCGGCCGTCGGGGCGGGTGTCACGACGGTGTTGTTCCTCTTGGCAATCGTTCGGACGGTCCGGCCGGGAGGAGACCGACTCTTCGAGCGCGTCGCGTGGGGTCCCGCGATAATCGCGACCGGTCTCGTGGGCGTGTTGCTCACGACGGTCCGGTCGCTCCCCACTATCGGCGATCCGAACTCGCCGGTCGCGACCTCGGAGATCACCCGGTACTACCTCGAAAACGCCTATCCGCAGACCGATGTCGAAAACGTCGTGACGGCGATCCTGGCCGCCTACCGTGGGTTCGACACGCTCGGAGAGGCCGCGGTCGTTCTCGCGGCGGGGCTCGCAGTTCTCGTCGTCCTCCGCAAGGAGGTGTACGTATGAGCGCCGCCGACGGCTCTCTCAGCGCGTACGTCGAGAGTACGATTATCATGACGACGGTTCGCGTCGTCAGCCCGTTCGTGTTCACCTTCGGGCTGTTCGTCATGTTCCACGGCGCGGAGTCCGCCGGCGGCGGCTTCCAGGGCGGCGCAATTGTCGCGTCGAGCATCATCATGCTCGCGTTCGCGTTCGGTATCGAGCCGACGCGCGAGTGGCTCGACGACAGCGTCATCCGGCTCCTCGTCGGCGTCGGCGCGACGACGTTCGTCGGTATCGGCATCGGCGCGCTCGCATTCGACGGGGCGTTCCTGGAGTACGCAGCCTACGGAATCAGCCACGGCGTGAAGTACGGTATCGAACTCGTCGAACTCGGTATCGGCGCAATCGTCGCGGGCGTCATCGTCTCGCTGTTCATGAACCTCGCGGGTGGATTCAACCACGACTCCGGAGGTGACGACGCATGATGGACCTCCTCACGACACACTACAACTACGTCGCGAGCATCCTGCTGTTCGGCATCGGGCTCTACGTCGTCATGGGCAGTCCGAACCTCGTCAAGAAGATCATCGGCATGAACATCTTCCAGGTCGGCATCTTCCTGTTTTTCGTGACCACCGGGTACGTCGACGGCGGGGCTCCGCCCGTGGTCGGTCACGGCGAAGAGACGTTCGTGAGCCCGCTTCCGCACGTGCTTATCCTGACGGCTATTGTCGTCGGGGTGAGCCTAACGGCGGTCGCGCTCGCGCTCGTCATCCGCATCTACGACGGCTACGGTTCGCTGGACGAAGACGTCATCAAGGAGGTGCAGGTCGATGACTGACGCGCTCGTCCTCCTCGTGGTCGTCCCCATCGCCGCGTCGCTGTTCCCCGTCGCTCTCGGGGGACGGTTCGAGCGAATCGGTTGGTTCGTCGCGACCGCGATGGGCCTCGTCCATCTCGGACTCTCCGCGACCGTCGCGGCTCGCGTTCTCGAAGGCGGCCAGCTCTCGTACGCAGTCGGTGGGTTCGAACCGCCGTTCGGTATCGAACTCGTCGCCGACGGCGTCTCCGCGCCGCTGCTCGTGCTCGTGTCGCTTTCGACGCTCGGCGTGCTCGTCTACGCCCGCCGCGCGGGGCCGCACTCGAACGCGTTCTACAGCGAACTCGCACTGCTCACGGCCGGTATCTCCGGCGTGTTCGCGACTGCTGACGTGTTCAACCTGTACGTCTTCCTAGAGATTACGGGGCTTGCGACCTACGCCCTCGTCGCCAGCGGCCGGTCGCCGAGGGCCGCGCTGGCGAGCCTCAAGTACCTGTTCGTCGGGACCATCGGCGCGTCCCTCTACCTGCTCGGCGTCGGGTACCTCTACATCAAGACGGGGACGCTCAACATGGCGGACCTTACCGAAGCGGTCGCGTCGGTCGGCTACACCTCGCCGGCGATACTGACGAGCTTCGGGCTCATCGTGACGGGCCTCCTGGTCAAGGTCGCCGTCTTCCCGCTGCACACGTGGCAGCCCGGTGCCTACGCCGAGTCGCCCGACACCGTCAGCGCGTACATCTCCGCGCTCGTCTCGACGGCGGCCGCGTACGCACTCGCCCGCATTATCTACGCGGTGTACACGACCGGGTTCCTCGACGAGGTCTCGCTCGCCGGCGACGCCCTCGTGGCGCTCGCGTCGGTGAGTGTCGTCGTCGGGGCGGTCCTCGCGGTCATGCAGTCCGACCTCAAACGCATGCTCGCGTACTCCTCGGTCTCGCAGTTCGGTCTCGTCGTCGCCGCAATCGGCCTCGCGAACGAGACGGCGCTCGTCGGAGCGGTCGTCCACCTCGTCGGCCACGCGGTGATGAAAGGCGGGCTGTTCCTCACCGTCGGCGTATTCGCCACCGGTCTCGGCGTGCGGACGGTCGAGGACTTCGCGGGACTCGCCGCGAAGGCACCGGTATCGAGCGCGGCGTTCGCCGTGCTCGCCTTCTCGATGGTCGGCATCCCGCCGGCCGTCGGATTCGTCGGGAAGTGGAACATCGTCGTCGGTGCGGTCGAAGCCGGCGCGTGGCCGGTCGCGGCCGTCGTCGTGGTGAGCACGCTTCTCACCCTCGCGTACTTCGGCCGGGTTATCGAGCGAATGTACTTCACCGCGCCCGAACCCGAGGCGGACGCCGTCTCGACCGACGGCGGAAACGACGCCGTGGAAGTGTCGTTCGGCATGCGCGCGGTCGTCGTCGTCTCGGCGGTCACCGCGGTGGTGCTCGGCGTTCTCGGCTCCGACCTCATCACCGTCATCCAACCGGCACTGGAGGTGTACTTCTAAATGACAGACGTTTTCTCACTGAGACCGCTCGCGGCGGTGCTAGCCGCTGCGGTCGGTATCGTCACTATCGTCGCATCGAAACGCAGTCCCAACGTCAGGGAGGGCTTCACCGTCCTCTCTGCGGTCTCCGCACTGGGTATCGTCGCAAGCATGGTTCCGGGGGTTCTCAACGGGACGACGTACGTCACCGACCTCGGGACGTTTGTCCCCGGAGTTCGGTTCGTCCTCCGGGCCGACCCGCTCGGGATGATATTCGCCCTGCTCGCGAGCCTCCTGTGGCTCATCACGAGCTTCTACAGTATCGGCTACATGCGCGGGCTGGACGAACACGCCCAGACGCGGTACTTCGCGGCGTTCGCGGGGAGCGTCAGCGCCGCCCTCGGCGTCGCGTTCGCCTCGAACCTCATCGTCCTGTACGTGTTCTACGAGCTGTTGACGGTGGCGACGTATCCGCTCGTCACGCACGACGAGACTGAGGAGGCCCGAAAGGCCGGTCGGAAATACCTCGCGTACACCTTCGGTGGCGGGGTCGCCGCCCTCGCCGGGACGGCGCTCGTGTTCTGGGCGACCGGAACCGTTGAGTTCTCCGCTGGCGGCATCGCCGCGCTCGCGAACGCCGACCCTGTCGTCGCGCGGGCCGCGTTCGCGCTGCTCGTCACGGGATTCGGCGTGAAGGCCGCGCTCATGCCGGTCCACTCGTGGCTCCCCGACGCGATGGTCGCCCCGACACCCGTTTCCGGGTTGCTCCACGCCGTGGCGGTCGTCAAAAGCGGCGTGTTCGGTATCGCACGCGTCATCCTCGACGTGTACGGTCCCGACGCCGTCGGCTCGCTCGGAGTCGGCCTTCCGCTGGCCGCGGTCGCTGCGTTCACCATCGTCGTCGCGAGTATCATCGCTCTCCGACAGGACAACCTCAAACGGCGGTTGGCGTACTCGACGGTCAGCCAGCTCTCGTACATCGTCCTCGGGTTGGCCTTGCTCTCCCCCGCGGCGCTCGTCGGCGGGCTGCTCCACATTCCCGCCCACGCGTTCATGAAGCTCACCCTGTTCTTCTGTGCGGGCGCGATTCACGTCGAGACGCACACCGACGACATCAGCGACATGGCTGGAATCGGCCGGCGGATGCCGCTGACGATGATCGCGTTCACCGTCGCGAGCCTCGGGATGGCCGGCCTGCCGCTGGTCGCCGGGTTCGTCAGCAAGTGGTACCTCCTCATCGGGAGCATCCAGGCGGAACAGACGGTCTTCGTGTTCGTGCTCTTGGCGTCCGGCCTGTTGAACATCGGCTACTTCTGGCCGGTCATCTACCAGGCGTTCTTCCAGACGCCGGAGGACTCGGACGCGAAACCGCTCATCGAGTTCCCCATCGGCGGCGTGCGGGCAGTCGCCGACGGCGGGTCGAAAGAGCCGGTCGCCGAGGGTGAGCAGTACGCCGTCGACCGGAACCCGAGCGACCACGTCGCCGTGACCGACGGCGAATCCGACCACGTCGCCGCGGCCGACGGTGAGTCTGACCACGACCACCACCACCACCACGGCGGTGCGCCCGCCGGCGGGTGGGAACATCGTCGCCTCGGCACTGAGAGCACGTGGTTCATGATGGCTCCGATTACGATTGCCGCGGCCGGTGCAATCGTCCTCGGGGTCGTTCCCCAGACGGCGGTGTTCCTCGCGCTCGTCCAGCGCGTCGTCGCCGACGTGACGGGGGTGGTGTTCTGATGTCGATAGCGACACTCCTGCCGCCGGCGTTCGTCGTGCTCGCGGTCGCGCTCGTCATGCCGTTCGTCTCGCGTCGGGTCGGACACGCGCTGGGCGTGCTCTCGACCGGGGGAGTGGCCGTCTGGTCGCTTCTCGCCCCGGCCGGCGCACACCTGCCGGTGACGTTCCTCGGCTTCGACGCCGTGTTGTTCAACGTCGACGAGTTCTCCCGGTTGATGGGGATTATCTTCGGCCTCATCGGTGCGGCCGCCGTCCTCTACTCGTACTCGTCGGCCGCGCAGAACGTCCAGACGGCCTACGCCCTCGGCTACGTGGGGACGAGCCTCGGCGCGGTCTTCGCCGGCGACTGGCTCACCATGGTGTTCTTCTGGGAACTCATGGCGGTCACGAGCACGCTTCTCGTCTGGGACTACGGCGGGAAAGCGGTGCGCGCTGGCTACCGCTACGCGATTGCCCACGGACTCGGCGGTAGCTGCTCATGGGCGCTATCGTCTGGCACTACGTCGAGGTGGGGACGTTCCTCTTCTCGGCGACCGACGGTATCGCGGCCGGCGTTCCGGCCGCGCTCGCGGCGCTCGGTATCGGCGTCAACGTCGGATTCGTCGGGTTGCACACGTGGCTTCCCGACACGTATCCGCGCCCCCACTTCGCCGCGAGCGTCTTCCTGTCGGTCTACACGACGAAGACCGGGGTGTACGGCCTCGCTCGCGCGTTCCCCGACGGGAACCTCGCAATCGCGTACATGGGGACCGCGATGGCCGTCGTCGGCGTCGGCTACGCGCTCATGCAAAACGACATGCGGCGGCTCCTGGCGTACCACATCCAGTCGCAGGTCGGGTACATGGTCGCCGGCGTCGGTATCGGCACGGCGCTCGCGACCGCCGGCGCGTTCGCACACGTCTACAACCACATCCTCTACAAGGCGCTGTTGTTCATGACCGCCGGCGTCGTCCTCTCGCAGACCGGCGAAGAGAACCTCAAGTACCTCGGGAACCTCCGCGGGGCGTTGCCGGCGACCGCGCTCGCGTTCACCGTCGCCGCCCTCTCGATTAGCGGTTTCCCCGGTTTCAACGGGTTCGTCAGCAAGGGCATGATTACCGCCGCCGCCCACAAGGAGCACCTGGACGGCATCTTCTATCTCCTTCTCGCCGGGGGCGTCGGAACGTTCATGTCGTTCATCAAGTTCGGCTACTACGCGTTCTTCCGCGATGCGGACCGCGACTGGTCGCTCGACCGCGCCGGGACGGGCCAGTCGGTCGCGATGCTCGGCGTCGCGGGGCTCTGTGTCGCCTTCGGGCTGTACCCCGACGCGCTGTTCGCGATACTGCCCGGAAGCACCGCCGACGCGCACCCCTTCACGCTCAGCCACCTCGGCGAAGGGTTCGCGCTCGCCGTTCTCGGCGTCGTCGGCTTCGTGGTCGTGAAGAAACCGCTCTCGAAGGTCGGAGACGTGCCGGACGTCGACACCCTGTTGAATCCCGCTGTCTTCTACGGCACCCGCGGGCTGGTTCGCGGTGCGACCGGTCTCTTCGCCGCCGTCGACCGCGTCGTCTCGGCCGCGGCCTACGACGTTGCGGGCACGATTGCGAATCCGTACCCCGCGCTGCGTCGGATCGCCGGCGGCCTCGGTCGGTCCGAGGCGGACTCGATTACCGTCGGGAGCCTTCGCGCGACGATTGCGACGAGTATCGCGCTCGTCGTGTTGATACTCGGCGGCGTGCTCGTCGGACTCCTCGCGTAGTCCCGAGCCGCCTCGGGTCGTTTTTTACGAGAGTTCCGTTTTCAGTTCGTCGGCCACGCGAGCGCCGAGTCCGTCTTTCGACCCGACGTACTCGCTCGTCTCGTCGGCGCGGACGACGAGCGCGCGGGTCTCGTCCGCACCCATCACGGAGGCGTCGTTGGCGACGACGAACGCGAGGCCGACGCGGTCCATGATGCGGCGGGCCTCGCCGACCATCGCCTCGTCGTCGCCGGTCGTCTCGGCTTTGAAGCCAACGATAGTGAGGTCCGGATGCGACTCCCGGACGGTGTCGATAAGCTTCGGCGCGGGTTCGAGGTCGAGCGTACGCGCTTCGCCGGAGCGAATCTTCTCGTCGGCCGCCTCGACGGTGAAATCAGAGATTGCGGCCGCGGAGACGAGCGCGTCGGCGTCCGCGTCGACCGCGGCCTCGACGGCCTCCAGCATCTCGGCGGCCGACTCGACGGCGAGCACGTCGGCGTAGTGCGCGTCGTCGCCGTCGTGGACGAGCGTCACGTCCGCGCCGCGAATCGCGAGCGCGCGGGCGACGGCGCGGCCCGTGCGACCGGAGGCGCGGTTCGAGAGGGTGCGGATTGGGTCGATGGACTCGGTCGTCGCGCCGGCGGTGACGACGACGGATTTCCCGGCGAGCGTCTGTTCGGTCGTCGCTTTCGCCACGCCGGTGACGATAGCCTCTTCGGTGGCGATTTTCGCCTTTCCTTCCTCGATGCGGGGGTCGACGAACTCGACGCCCCACGACCGCACCCGCTCGATGGCGTCGAGGACGCCGGGGTGGTCGTACATGGGCTCGTGCATCGCGGGCGCGACGACGACCGGGACGCCCGCGCCGAGGGCGGTGGTCGCGGTGGTCGTCACGGGAGAGTCGTCGATAGCAGCGGCTATCTTGCCGACCGTGTTGGCCGTCGCGGGCGCGACGAGGAACACGTCGGCCCAGCCGTCGCGGCCGCAGAGTTCGACGTGTTCGACGCGGCCGGTAATCTCGGTCACCACGTCGTTGTCGGTGGCGAACTCGACGGCCCACGGATGGATGATTCTCGTCGCGGCGTCGGTCATCACCGCGCGGACCGACGCGCCCCGGCGGCGGAGTTCGTGCGCCAACTCGACGACTTTCACGGCCGCGATACTCCCCGTCACCCCGAGCGCGACGTTCACACCTTCGAGCATTCACTCGTCTCTGCGCCCGCTATCGGTTAAAAGGATTCGCGTCCGCGAGCGGGACCGGCGGCCGGTCCGCCCGCGGCGAGAGTGGTTCGGCTACTCGTCCAGTCGCCCGAGTTCGTCGTCGACGAGGCTCGGGTGGGTACGCTGGGGCTCGTCGTGGGGTTCGGCGAAGAACTCGCGCATGACCTCGCGGGACTCGCGCTCGCGGCGGTCGCGCTCGTCGGCGTCTATCTCCTCGCAGGCCGGCGGCACCTCGCGGCCGCGGTCGGTGAAGTAGCCGGTCGGCGCGACCCAGTCGTTGTAGAACGCCGTCCCCGAGTCGTGGACCAGCGTGATGGCAGTCTCCGCGGCGTCGCCGGCGGCGACGACCGCCTGATGGTAAATCTCGGTCAGTCGCCCCGCGGCGTAGATGCCGGGGACGGCGGTCCGGCCGAGGTCGTCCACGTCGACGTAGGTCTTCGACCCGGCGGCCCGGAGGTCGACGCCCGTGTCTTCGAGGTACGACGCGTCGGACCACGAGGCCGCGACGACGCGCGACGCCTCGACGGTCTCTTCGCCGTCGTCGGCCTCGACGGTCGCCCGGAACAGCGGGTTTTCGTCGTCGCCGAGCACGACGAGGTCGGTCACGCGACCGGCCAGTCGCTCCGCGCCGTTTCGGTCCGCCTGTTCGGAGAGGAGGTCAGTAAAAAGCCGGCTGTTGACGCCCGCCGGAAAGCCGGGGACGTTTTCGAGGTGGGCGTTTCGGCGAACGATTGGCTCGGCGTCGTTGACGACGAGGGTGTCGAGGTCGGCGCGCGCGAGGAACGTCGCGGCGGTGAGACCGGCGACGCCGCCGCCGACGACGAGCGCGTCTCGTGGAGTCGTCTCGCTCATACCGTGCGATAGCTCAGCGGCGAGTAAAACCGTGCGGATGTCGCCGAAGTCTGCCGAATCCCACGCTCCGCACCGCTAGCGGGTTATCGGCCCAGCGACGCACTCGGGTCGTTGAGCCATCGGTTCTCGGCCGCCTCGACGCTGACGAGTCCCGCGGAGTCGCCTTCCGGAGTCATCCGGACGCGAAGCCGCCAGCGACCGTCCGAGAGCGCCTCGCCGTCGATGAAGCGCACCGCCCGCCCGGGCGTCCGGCGGAGGAGCGACACGGCGATGGGGAGCGTCGGAATCCGTCCGGTCCGCTCCGCGAGCGCGTAGTCGCCGAACGTGAGTTCCCACGTCCGAGAGCTGTCGTCGCCATCGGTTCGCGCGTCGGTGCGGGCGTCGGTTTCGGACGTCCTGTCAGCCGTGATGTCTGTCCCGGTGTCAGGAATCGGCCGTACCGAGTACCCCTCGACGAAGCCGACCGTTTCGAGGTGCCCGAGCGTCGCGTCAACCGGGTTTGGCGTCGGGGTCGGACAGAACAGTCCGGCGGCCGACTCGACGACCGCCCGCTGTTCGGCGGCCGAGAGGCGAACGTCCAGTTCGCTCATCAGGCTCCACACCAAGGTGAGACAGAAGTCGTCGTGGTCGTCGACGACCTCGGCCAGCGTGAGATACGTCTCCATCGCGGCGGTCTCGGCCTCTCGGTGGCCGAGTTCCGACAGCGCCTCGAACAGCGCGCCCGCGGTGTCGTGGCAGAAGGCACTGTAGCGGGTGTAGTCGTCGTCAGATTCTGCTGCCTCTGCGGCCGACCGAGGTGGCCCCTTCGACACCTCGTACACCTGCGGGTCGTCGTACGGAATGTTCGGGTCGTATCGCCGAAGCGCCGCCCGGTAGTCTCTCGTCAGTTCCGCAGCCTTCCCGGCGGTGCGCCGGTCCGGAAACCGCCGGCCCGTCGCAGCACCGGGCTCCGAACCCGTGCGACCGCACACTATCGCGTAGTCGCCGTCGGAACGCGCCAGAGACCGAATCTCGGCTCTGACGTCCCGAAGCGTCCCCCCCACCATCTCGGTTCTAGGTCGAGAGACCGGCCGATTATAGGTTGCGATTGTGTCGGTGGCTGACAGCCGAAACGACGCGCCCCGGCCCACAAGGCTTTGGTCCCGCCGACCCCATTCGACGCTCGTGGACGAGATAGCCGTCAGCACCGTCGTCTACCTGCCCCCCGAGGAGATATACGAGTTCCTCGTGGACTTCCCGCGGTACGCCGACTACTCGAAGCACCTGCGAGACGTGCGACAGTCGGGCGACGGGTCGCCGGGCACGCGGTACGCCCTGTACTTTTCGTGGTGGAAGCTCACCTACACCGCCGAGTCGAAGGTGACCGACGTCACCCCGCCGACGCGAATCGACTGGACCATCACCAAAGACGTACACGCCGTCGGCCGCTGGCGGGTCGAGGAACTCGACGACCTGCCGGCCGACGCCCCATCGGAGGACGAGACCGCCTGCCGCGTCTTCTTCGAGGTCGAGTACGACCCCGACAGCGTCTCCGCGGGCGACATCGACCTCCCGCGGTTCGTCTCGCTGGGGTGGGTCATCGATAAACTCCGGCCGGTACTCCAGAAGGAGGCGGAGCGAATCGTCGAGCGAATCGTCGCCGACATCGAGGGGCGGCCGCGACGCGTGGAACTGACGATACACTCGAAACCGGGGTCGTGAGCCGCCGATGAACGGGGTATCCGTGAAGGGAAATGCACATACGCGCCCGCAGTCCAAACCAGACGTATGACAGGGGCTGGTCTCTGGTGCGCGTGATAATCATCGGTGCCGGACAGGTCGGGTCGTCCATCGCGGCCGACCTCGACGAGACCCACGAGGTCGTCGTCATCGACTGCGACCCGGAGCGCGTCGACGAACTGAACTACTCGCTCGACGTGCTGGCGCTTCACGGCGACGGAACCTCCGTGGACACGCTCGAAGAGGCCGACGTCGAGCGCGCCGACATGGTCATCGCCTCGACCGACGACGACGAGACGAACATCGTCGCCTGCGCGACCGCCAAGGCCATCTCGGACGCCTTCACCATCGCCCGCGTCAAGAACACGGAGTACCTCCGGACGTGGCAGCGCTCCGAGAAGGCGTTCGGCATCGACTTCATGGTCTGTACGAACCTGCTCGCCGCGGAGTCCATCGTCCGCGTCGTCGGCCTCCCCGCCGCGCGCGACGTTGACCCCTTCGCGGGCGGGCAGGTCCAGATGGCCGAGTTCGAAGTCGACGAGGAGAGCCCCGTCGCCAACCAGACCGTGAGCGAGGCCGACCGCTTCGACTCGCTGACCTTCGCGGCCATCCTCCGCGACGGCGAGGTCACCATCCCCCGCGGCGACTCCGTCATCGGGCCGGGCGACCGCGTCGTCGTCATCGGCAGTCCCCAGAGCGTTCAGGGGTTCGCAAGCTCCGTCTCGCCGGGCGAATCGCCGGGCACCGCGGAGGAAGTCGTCATCGTCGGCGGGAGCGAAATCGGGTACCACGTCGCCCGTCTCCTCGAAGAGCGCGGATTCAAGCCCAGACTCATCGAGCACGACCCCGACCGCGCCCGCGAACTCGCGGAGATGCTCCCGGGGACCATCGTCATGGAGAGCGACGCGACCGACGTGGACTTCCTCGAACGCGAGTACATCGGCGACGCCGACCTGCTCGTCTCGGCGCTCGACTCCGACGAGAAGAACCTGCTCGTGTCGCTGCTCGCCGCTCGCCTCGGCGTCGAACGCACCGTCGCCGTCATCGACACGACGCCGTACGTGGACCTGTTCGAGGCCGTCGCGTCGACGTGGGCGTCAGCCCCCGCGAGGTCGTCGCCGAGGAGATAACGCGCTTTACCCGCGAGGGCGGCGCGGAGAACGTCGCGCTCATCGAGTCTGACAAGGCCGAAGTGCTGGAAATCGAGGTCGACGCCGAGAGCGTCCTCGCCGGTAAGCCGATTCGGGAGTCGGTGGCGACGCTCCCCGAGGGCGTCGTCATCGGCGCGATAACCCGCCGCCGCGAGTTCATCACCCCCCGCGGCGACACCGTCATCGAACCCGGTGACCACGTCGTCGTCTTCGTCGATAGCTGCGTCATCGACGACGTGACACCCAATCTGTAGGTCGGTCCGCCGCACAGCCTCCCGTTCTGCGCCGAAATCCCGACCCCGTCACGCCGTCGCGCACTCGATCGCGAACCCGAACAGGGAAGAACCCGGCGCTCGGTACGTTAGTCCACGGATGAAATTGCGGGTCGATTACAGAGCCAGCCTGCGTCTCGTGGGGACCGTCCTGAAATATCTCGCGGTCCCTCTTTGTTTCCCGCTCGTGGTCTCGCTGTACTACGGCGAGTCGGTGCTCCCGTTCGTCGTCACGATGGCCGTCACGGTCCTCGTCGGCACGGGGCTCGAACGGCTCGCCGACGACCCCGACATCGGGGCCCGCGAGGGCTTCCTGATGGGTCGCGGTGACGTGGCTGGCCGTCACGATAGTCGGCGCGATACCGTTTCTCGTCGAGGCCCACGGCATCCCCTTCCTCACGTCACCCATCCACCCCGAGTCGACCCTCGGGAACCCGGTGAACGCGCTGTTCGAGACGATGAGCGGCTTCACCACGACCGGGGCGACGGTGCTCGGCGACATCTCGTTTAACTCGCACACCCGCGGCATCATGATGTGGCGACAGCTCACCCAGTGGCTCGGCGGGATGGGTATCGTCGTCCTCGCGGTCGCCATCCTCCCCGAACTCTCCGTGGGTGGCGCACAACTGATGGACGCGGAAGCGCCCGGCCCCGGCATCGAGAAGCTCACCCCGCGCATCGCCGAGACGGCCCGCGCGCTCTGGGGCGCGTACCTCGGCCTCACGGTCCTCGAAATCGTCCTCCTCTACGGCCTCCACGTCACCGGCAACGCCCCGAACATGGACGTGTACAACGCCATCGCCCACGGGCTGACGACGATGCCGACCGGCGGGTTCTCGCCGGAGGCCCGGAGCATCGAGGCGTTTTCCGCGGCCGCGCAGTGGGTCATCATCCCCTTCATGGTCGCCGCCGGGACCAACTTCGCGCTCTTCTGGCACGTGCTGACCGGCGACCCGAAGCGGCTGTTCCGCGACACCGAGTTCAAGTCTTACCTCGGCGTCATCGGCGTCATCTCAGCCATTCTCGCGGGGATTCTCTTCCTCGGCGACGGCCTCATGTCCGTCGCGCCGGCGGGCGAGACCTACGACCAACTCTACCTCGAAGGCATCCGCACGGCCATCATCGGCAACGTCGAACCCGCGGTCCGCCAGTCGGTGTTTCAGGTCGTCTCCATCGTCACGACGACCGGCTACGCCAGCATCGACTTCAACGCGTGGAGCGCGCCGACGCAGTACGGCCTCCTGTTCGCGATGTTCATCGGCGGCTCCGGGGGTTCGACCGGCGGCGCGGTCAAAATCGTCCGCTGGTACGTCATCGTGAAGTCGCTCCGCCGAGAGCTGTTCACGACGGCCCACCCCGAGGCGGTCCGCCCGGTCAGGCTCGCCGGCCGCGCGGTCGACGAGCGGGCCATCCGCGGCATCTACGCCTTCACGCTCCTGTACCTCGTGCTCTTTTTCGTCTCGGCCGGGGTCCTTCACCTCGACGCCGCGCGCACCGGGTTCGACGTGAGCATCCTCGAGACCATGAGCGCCGTCGCCGCGACCCTCGGGAACGTCGGGCCGGGCTTCGGCGTCGTCGGCCCGATGGGGAGCTATCTCGACTTCTCCAACGGTTCGAAACTGTACATGGTGCTTCTCATGTGGGTGGGCCGACTGGAGATTCTGCCCGTGCTGGTCATCTTTACACCGGAGTACTGGCGGCGATAGCGCCGGAAAAACAGAAGTCAGTGCCCGTGTTTCGTCAGGGATTCAGTCCGTAGATGACCGAACGGGCGAACACCAACACCGGGATGATTTCGAGGCGGCCGACCCACATGTTGAAGAGGAACATCGTCTCGGCCCACGGATTCATCCACGGACCGGTGATACCCGTCGAGATACCGACGTTCCCCTGCGCGGACGCGACTTCGAACAGCGCGTCGGCGTAAGTGAACTCCGGTCCGGCGAGGTTCACGAGCAGAATGCTCGACCCGACGAGCAACAACAGCCACAGCATCGAGACGATGGCCGCCTCGGAGAACTCGCGGTCCATCTCGGTCCGCGAGAGGCGACGACCGTTCATCTCGATGTTGACGATTGCGCTCTCGGGGAGGAACACGCGGGAGAACTGCCAGCGGATGCCGCGGGCGATGGTGTAGCCGCGGATGATTTTGATGCCGCCGACGGTCGACCCGGCGGCCCCGCCGAGGGTCATCGCCCCCGACAGAAGAATCTTCCCGCCGTCAGACCACTCGCCGAGCGGCGCGGCCTGAAAGCCGGTACAGGTGAGCGCGCTCACCCAGTGGAAGGCGGCGTCGCGGACGGCGTCCGACTCCGCCCCGCCGACGACGCCCGAGAGCCCGAAGTAGTCGGCAGTCTCGACGAACGCCGACCCCGCGGTCGCCGGGAGACTGACGAGGTTCTGGACGGCCAGCGCGACCGCGCCAACGGCGAAGAGGACGAGGAGCCAGCGCGTCTGGAGATCGCCCCAGAGGCGGTCGATGTCGCGGTTCTTCAGGACGGCGTAGTGAACGGGGAAGGCGATTGCCCCCAGCGCCATGATGGGGAGCAACACCGTCTCGATGAGCGGCGAGTCGTACGTGCCGATAGAGCCGTCGGTGACGGCGAACCCGCCGGTCGAGAGGCCGGTCATCGCGTGGTTGAGCGCCTGCCACGCGACCTCCCACAGCGAGAGCGACGCCCCGTAGTCGCTGGCGCGGATGGCGAAAAAGAGGATGACCACCGACAGGAGCGTGTAGCCGACGAAAATCTTCCAGACGGTCCGGACCGTCGAGACGACGCTCGGGTGAATCTTCTCTTCTCTGGCCTCGCCGCGGTAGAGCGCGTAGCTCCCGCTGCCGGGCCGCGAGAGGATGGAGACGGTGAGGACGATGACGCCCACGCCGCCGACCCACTGGATGAGCGAGCGCCACCACTGAATCGTCCGCGGGAGCGACGGCTCGTGGATACCCATGGTGAGGCCGCTTCCGGTCCAGCCGCTCATGCTCTCGAACAGGGCGTGTAAGGGGTCGCGGAAGTAGACGAGGCTCGACTGGGCGTAGTCGGCTCCGGCGGGAACGAGCGCCGTGAAGACGCTCTGCGGGGCGAACTGCGCCGTGAGGAAGAAGGGAAGCGACCCGAAGGCAGCCGTGGCAAACCAGCCCGCGGCGGCGATTATCATCCCGTGTTTCATCCGGGGCGCAGGGGCGTCCTTGAACGCCTTCCGCGCGCCAAGCCCGACGAACGCCGTCGCGCCCCCGGCGACGAGGAACGCGAGCGCGGCGTACCACTCGCCGAAGCCGGCCGCGACGAGGACCGAGGCGGTCATCAGCGCCGACTCCATGGCGAGGAGCGAGCCTACGTCGCGGCCGATGACCGCGAGGTCGGCGGGCCAGCCGGAGACGGTTCGTCCGCGGCGGGGCATCAGTGGTCCTCGTAGTGGCCGAACACGTCGGTCACCTCGGGCGTCGCGCCCTTCGCGGAGTAGACTGTCAAAAGGTCGCCCGTGCCGATGGTGGTGTTCCCGCGGGGCGTCACGGGGTCGTCGTCGCTCTCACGCTCGATGGCGACGATGAGGGTGTCGCCGTCGAGGAGGTTCTCCTGGGCCGCCTCCTGAATCGTCATCCCCGCAATCGGCGCGTCCTCGTCGACGCGGATTTCGAACACCTCGGCGTGTTCGCCGATGCGCATGTAGTCGACGATGGACGGGCGCTTGACCGCCCGGTAGAGGTACTCCGCGATGAGTCGCTGGGGGTTCTCCATCGTGTTGACGCCGATTTGGCGGTAGAGGCTCATGTGCTCGGGGTTGTGGACGACGGAGACGATGTCCGGGATGTTGAGTTCCTTCGCCAAGAGACAGACCATGATGTTTGTCGCGTCCTTGTCGGTCGTCGTGATGATGGCGTCGGCCCGGTCCGCGCCGGCCTCGTCGAGCGTCTGTTTGACCGTGGCGTCGTCGTTGAGGACGAGACAGTCGAACGTCGCGGCGGCCGCCTCGGCCTTCGCCTCGTCGCGCTCGACGACGACGACCTCGTTACCGCCCTCGGTGGCGATTTCGATGAGCGGCGTGCCGATGTTGCCCGCGCCGACGACGATGATGTACATGACGTTCCGGCGTCCGTATCGGGTGGTGGAAAAACTATCGGCATGTCGTTTCGTTGTTCAAAATACGATTTCCCGAACAAACGGCTACTGAGTGTGGATTCACCGCGTGTTCGGTCGCCGAGTCGGGAGATGATCGAGGATTTGTCCAGCCCCGACCCCGCGGTCACGGTGTCCGGTTCGGCTTGGCGGACCGGGTATTTATCAACGGATATGATATATGTGGACATATGTCACTTCCGACCAGTCGGCCTCGCGGCCAAGCGAGGGTCCGCCCGTGAGTCACTCGGGCGGGCGCGAACCGGCCGTAAGTCTCGGTCTGCTCGACGCGACGATGGTCGGAATCGGTGCGATGATCGGCGCGGGAATCTTCGTCTTGACGGGGCTCGCAGTCGACATCTCCGGTCCGGCGGCCATCATCGCGTTCGCTCTCAACGGCGGCGTGACGACGTTCACGGCGCTTTCGTACGCCGAACTCGCGGCCGCGATTCCGCGAAACGGCGGCGGATACGCGTACGTCCGCGAGGTGTTTTCCGCACCCGTCGCCTTCGTCATGGGGTGGACGCGGTGGTTCACGTACATGATTGCGGGGTCGCTGTACGCGCTCGGCTTCGCGTCGAACTTCGTCGAGTTCGGCCACATCTACGGGTACGCCCTTCCGGGGCCACCGGTCCTGTACGCGCTCGGCGCCGTCGTGACGCTCGTGGCGCTCAACGCCCTCTCGACGGAAGCCTCGGGACGGGGTGAAACGGCGATCACGCTACTCAAAATCGCCATTCTCGGCGTGTTCGTCGCGTTCGGTCTCACGGCCGCCGACGCCGGGGAGTTCGACCCGCTTTTCACCGAGGGACCGCTGTCGGTCCTCCCCGCGATGGGGCTGACGTTCATCGCGTTTCAGGGGTACGACCTCATCGCCACCGTCACCGAGGAGGTCGAGAACCCGCAGGTAAACATCCCGCGGGCCATCCTCCTCTCGGTCGCCGTCACCGTGGTCGTCTACCTGTTCGTCGTCTTCGTCGCTATTGGGACGCTCGGCGCGGACGGGCTCGCCGGCGCGGGCGAGACGGCAATCGCGCAGGCGGCGGAGGGCTTCATGCCGACGTTCCCGATACTCGGAACGGGCGCGGCGCTCATCGCCTTCGGAGCGGTCTTTTCGACCATCTCGGCGCTCAACGCGGTCGTCATCGGCTCGTCGCGGGTGGCGTTCGCCATGGGCCGCGAGCGACAGTTGCCCGCCCGCCTCGGCCGGTTCCACCACCGGTACGGGACGCCGCTCGTCGCCATTCTCGCGTCGGCCGTGGTGATGCTCGTCGCCGTCCTCGTCGTTCCCATCCGCATCGTCGGGAACCTGGCGAGTCTGTTCTCGCTTCTGGGCTTTATCATCGTCAACTACGCGTTGATTCGGCTTCGGCGGCGACAGCCGAACCTACAGCGACCCTTCGAGGTGCCGCTGTACCCCGTCACCCCGGTCCTCGGCATCGTCTGTAACGTGCTTTTGGGCCTCTTTATCGACCCGTTTACCTGGGCGCTGGCTATCGGCTGGCTCGTCGTCGGCGGCGGCGTCTACCTCCTCTTGTCGAGGCGGGACGACGTCGGCCCGGCGGGACCACCCGAGATTCAGGACCCAGAGCCGATCGAGCCGGCGGAGGGAGCCGACGACTGACCAACGACTGACCGACGAAAGAGCCGACCGCACACTGCACCGAGACGACTACTACACGCCAACACCAATTCACACGCATGCCCGACCCAGTAACACACGATTTACGCGTCGTCGTCGCCGGCGGTGGAGAGTTGGGCCTTCGGACGGCCGAACTCCTCTCCGACCGCGGCCACGACGTGGTCATCGTCGAAGCGGACCCGGACCGAATCCCGGACGTCGCCGACAAGTACATCGCCACCGTCATCGAGGGAGACGCCTCTCGTCCGGAGATACTCAGACAAGCCCAGCCCGAGCGGAGCGACGTGTCGCCGCACTCACTGACGACGAGTCGACTAACTTCGCCATCTGTCTAGCCGCACAGCGGATGTCGGACGTTCGAACCGTCATGCGAATCACCGGGACGCCGGACGAACTCTACGAGGAGTTCGTGGACGGACTCGTCTTTCCCGAGCGACTCGGCGCGCGGGCAGCGACCAACGAAATCGCCAACGGCGGTGTTCGAACTATCGAAGACATCGGTGGCAACGTCGAAATCGTGGAGGTCGAAGTCGCCGAAGACGCCCCCGTCGCCGGCAAGCGACTCGACGAGGTTCGACTCCCGCAGGGGAGTCTCATCATCGTCGACTATCAGGGGAACCGAATCGGCGGCCCCGACACTGTCCTCGAAGCCGGTCACCGCTACGTGCTCGGCGTCGAGTCGGACGTGGCCGACGAAGTGATGAATCTGTTTCGGGGATAGTCCACCCACGACGACCGACGACCGGGACTGGGCGTCTCGGTCGGCGCTCGGTGCCGTGAAAAACCGTTCTCGTGTTAGTTCTCGACCGCGGACGCGGCGCGGACGATGGTCTCCTCGCCGAACTTTGGCCCGATGAGCTGGAGGCCGACCGGGAGGCCGTCGGTCTCGCCCGCGGGAACCGAGATGGCGGGGAGGTTCGCGAGGTTCACCGGCACGGTGTTCGCGTCGGCGAGGTACATCTGGAGCGGGTCGTCGAGGCTCTCGCCGAGTTCGAACGGCGGGACGGGCATCGTCGGCGACGCGACGACGTCAACGTCCTCGAACGCCTCGTCGAAGTCCTGTTTGACCCACGCGCGGGCGTCCTGCGCCTTCGCGTAGTACTTGTCGTGGTAACCGGCAGAGAGCGCGTACGTGCCGAGGAGGATGCGGCGTTTGACCTCGGAGCCGAAGCCCTCCTCGCGGGCGCGGGCGAACGCCTCGTTCCAGTTGCCGTCGTAGCCGCCGGATTTGCCGTAGCGGACGCCGTCGAAGCGAGCGAGGTTCGACGACGCCTCGGACATGGCGATGACGTAGTAGGCGGCGACGGCCTTCTCGACGGACGGCATGCTGACCTCGCGGTACTCCGCGCCCTGCGCTTCGAGTTCGTCGAGCGCGGCCCAGAACGCCTCCTCGACGCCCTCGTCCGCGCCTTCGACGAACTCGGTCGGGACGCCGATGGTGAGGCCCTCGACGTCGCCGTCGGCGGCCGCGGCGTAGTTCGAGTCTGCGCCGGCGTCGCGGGTCGTGCCGTCGCGGTCGTCGGGGCCGGCGATGACGTCGAGGAGCGCGGCGGCGTCCTCGACGGTCGGTGCGATGGGGCCGATCTGTTCGAGGGAGTTCGCGTAGGCGACGAGGCCGTAGCGCGAGACGAGGCCGTAGGTCGGCTTGATGCCGACGACGCCGCAGAACGCGGCGGGACAGCGGATGGAGCCGCCGGTGTCGGTGCCGAGCGCGAGGTCGGCCT
>NZ_JPES01000020.1:0-18909 GCF_000730175.1 Haloferax sp. ATB1
GCGGTCGGCGCACGGTTCGGTCGTGCGGCGTCGCCGCCGCGAGGAGCGTCTCGCGGGCGTCCGACAGCCGCGTTCGTTGCTTGAACCCGGCCGTGCGTCGGTCGTCGTGGTTCATACCGGCCCTTCGGTTCGGGGGGCAAAAAGCGTCGGCCTCGGACGCGACGGCGGGCGGTTTCCGAGCGCCGGCCCGTTTTGGCTTCGCGCTCGCGCGAGCGCGCGAGACCGCCGGGTTTTTCGACCCCGACTCCTTATGAGCGTTCATGTCAGCACTGCGCGACGCGCTGTCCGACCTCCCGGACGCGGTGTTCGCCGACCTGTTGGAGTCCGAGACGTCGTACCTCTTGGTCCTCGACCTCCCGGGCGTGACCGCCGAGACGGCGGAGCTCAGAGTCGAGAAGGGCAGATTGGTCGTCGAAGCGCGACGCGACAAACGGCTCCCCGCCGAGTTCGACTACGTCCGCGAGGAGCGCCCGCTGTTCCTCGACGCCGAGGTCCCGCTTCCCCCGGACGCCGTGGCCGACGAGGCCGAGGCGTCGATGGAGCGCGGGACGCTGGAAATCCGCCTCCCCAAGCGCGAGGCCGCCTCCGAGCGGACCATCCCCATCACAACCGACGGCGACGGCGACGACGACGAGGACGCCTCGTCGGCCCACCGGAAGACGTCCGGTGACGACGCCTGACGAGGCGGGTGGTCACGCTGGTCAACCTCCGCGCCTACTGGCGGTTCCTCGTCGTCCTGTATCAGTTCTTCCCGCTCATCGTCGCGTACACCCGTGACAAGCGGAAGTACCTCCTGTTCGGCGGCGGCCGACGCGTCACGACCGAGATGCGCGTCAAGCGCGCCGACGTCCTCTTGGAGTCGCTACTGACGCTCGGGCCGACGTTCATCAAGCTCGGACAGCTCCTGTCGACGCGTCCCGACATCCTCCCGCCGGAGTACATCGAGGTGCTCGGAAGCCTCCAAGACGACGTGCCGGCCGCGCCGTGGGACGAGTCGAAGGCCGTCCTCGAAGCGGAGCTCGGCCCCGTCGAGGAGGCGTTCGACGCGTTCGACAGCGACCCGATAAGCGGCGCGAGCCTCGGACAGGTGTACGTCGCCGAGTACGAGGGCGAGAAGGTCGCCGTCAAGGTCCGCCGCCCCGGCATCGAGGACCTCGTGGAGGCCGACCTCCGGGTCATCCGGTGGTCCATGCCGCTTCTCATGCGCTTTATCGGCGAGGGGCGGGCGTTCTCGCTGGAGAACCTCGCCGACGAGTTCGCCAAGACCATCCGCGAGGAGATGGACTACGCCGAGGAGGCCGAAACGCTCGTCGAGATTCAGGAGAACTTCGCGGACGACGACACGCTCGTCATCCCCGAGCCGATTCCCGAGCGCTCCGACGACCGAGTGCTCACGATGGAGTACCTCCCCGGAACCAAGATAAACGACATCGAGGCGCTGGACGACCGCGGAATCGACCGCACGGAGTTGGCGACGAACCTCCAGCGGATCTACCTCCAGATGATCGTCGAGGACGGCGTGTTCCACGCCGACCCCCACCCGGGGAACCTCTCCGTGACCGACGACGGCCGCATCATCTTCTACGACTTCGGGATGCACGGCGAGGTCGACCCGTTCGTCCAGGAGAAAATCGTCGAGTTCTACATCGCCGTCGCCAACCAGGACGTCGACGGCATCCTCGACACGCTCATCGAGATGGGGACGCTCAGCCCGAACGTCGACCGGCAGGTGATGGGCGACGTGATGGAACTCGCCATCGCCGACGCCCGCGGCGACGACATCGAGCAGTACCGCGTCAACCAAATCCTCGAACAGGTCGAATCGACCATCTACGAGTTCCCGCTTCGGCTCCCCCGGAACCTCGCGCTCGTGCTCCGGGTCGCCGGCGTCGTCGAGGGGGTCTGCGTCACGCTCGACCCCGAGTTCGACTTCATCTCGGTGGCGACCGACTACCTGACCGAGGAGGGATACCGCGAGGAGAGCGTCCAGAAAATCATCGAGGGCGTCGGACAGCAGGGCCAAAAGACCGCCCAGTCGCTGTTCCGCGTGCCGCCCAAACTCGAACGCGTCCTCGACCGGGCGGACCGCGACAATCTGACGCTCAACGTCCGGTTGGAGGACAACCGGGGGGTCCTCGACAAGCTGGCCAAGCGGCTCATCTACGGCATCTTCCTGTCGTTCGGCTTCGTCTCGACGGTCATCATCTACGCGCTGAACCCGGAGAACCTCGTCGCGGTCGGCGCGGCGGGCGCGCCGACGGGCGTCGTCGCCCTGCTCCTGTGGCGGTCGTTCCGCTCGCGGAAGGGCATCCGGACGACGCCGCAGTTCACCCGGCAGAACCTCAAAGAGCGCCGCAGAGAGTAATCAACACTGAGAATCGGGCGCGTAATTTTATCGGCTCTCGCGGACACACTGTTCAGCATGACGGAGTGGCGACCGGTGTTCGTGGGGGTGTGTCTCGCCGCGTGCACCGAATCGCTCGTCTACGCGATGACGGGGCAGTTCACGCTCGTCGGCGGGGTCACGGGGAGCGCGCTCGCCGGTTACGTCGTCGGCACGGACCCCGCCGACGGCGGGTGGCACGGCCTCATGGCGGGCGTCGCCTGGGGCTGTCTGCTCATGCCGCTCTCGGTGCTTTTGACCTTTCTCGAACGGACGCCGATTCTCTTTCCGTTCCAGTACGTCATCCCGCTGGTCGAGACGCCCGGGGAACTGACGACCGCTATCATGCTCGCGCTCGCGCTGCCGAACGTCGCGTCCGGCGCGCTCGGGAGCCGCGTCAGGCGCGACGCGACGGGGACGTGGTTCGACCCCGAGATGGCCGAGGTCGACGCGGTCGAAGACGCCTGACCGAATCGGCCGACGGCCGCGCCTTCCACGGCAGAGATTCGCGTGCGAAGACGGTTCCAAACCGTTTATACCCTCCATCCGATAACGGAGAGGCATGGCGAAAGAGCAGAAGCAGGTGCGCGAGCTCCAAGAAGGAAGCTACGTCATGATGGAAGAAAAGCCGTGCAAGATCTACGCCTACAGTACCGCCAAGCCGGGCAAGCACGGCAGCGCGAAGGCGCGCGTCGAAGCCCGCGGCGTCTTCGACAGCAAGAAGCGCTCGCTCTCCCAGCCCGTCGACGCGAAGGTGTGGGTGCCCATCATCGAGCGGAAACAGGGCCAGGTCGTCTCCGTCACCGGCGAGGACGCCCAGATCATGGACCTCGAAACGTACCAGACGTTCACGATGCGCATCCCCGACGAGGAAGACCTCAACCCCGAAGACGAGATCGAGTACCTCGAATACGAAGGCCAGCGAAAAATCGTCTAAACGGGGGTCACAGAGATGTTCCCCGGAGCAATCGCAGACCGCGAGGTCGCCGACTACGTCCTTCTCGGCGCTCCGCTCGACATCTCGACGTCCTTCCAACCCGGAACCCGGTTCGGGCCGAATCGAATCCGTCGGTTCGCCGAGTCGTTCGACGACTACGACCGGCGCACCGACCAGTTTTTCACCGACTTGCGCGTCCACGACGCGGGCGACGTCCGCGCGTGGGACGACGCACCTGAGTACGTCGAATGGCTCGCCGGGAGCGTCCGCGACGCCGTCTGGGACGACGCCGTCCCCGTCGTCCTCGGCGGCGAACACACCGTCACCGCCGCCGGCGTCACCGGCGTCGAACCCGACGTGTTCGTCTGTCTCGACGCCCACCTCGACCTCCGCCGCGAGTACGACGGCAACGAGTGGAGCCACGCCACCGTCACCCGCCGCGTCATCGACGAACTCGGCGTCGACGAGGCCGTGATTCTCGGCGCGCGAACCGGCTCGCCCGACGAGTGGGAACGCGCCGAGGCCGCCGACGTGACCGTGGTCGAACCCGAGGCCGTCGCCGACTGGGACCCCGACTTCGACGACGACCAGTCCGTCTATCTGAGCGTCGATATCGACGCCGCGGACCCGGCGTTCGCGCCCGGCACGGGCACGAAAGAGCCGTTCGGCCTCACCTCTCGGGAGATGCGAGACGCGGTCCGAGCGGTCGCGCCCCGCGCCGACGGCTTCGACGTGGTCGAGGTCAACGACCGCGACGACGGACAGGCCGCGTCGCTGGCGGCGAAGCTCCTCCGGGAGTTCGTCTTCTCGCACGCCGCCGGGCGGGCAGACGAGTAACCGACCCGCGGCGAACCCCGTTCCTTACAAGTTCCCGAGTCACGACTCCCCGGTATGCAGCTCTCCGACATCGTCGCCCGACTCGACGAGACGCTCGCCACCGACGAGTTCGCCGACGTGGACGCCAGCGCCAACGGCCTGCAGGTCGGCCCCGACGAGAAACCGGTCGAGAAAGTCGCCTTCGCCGTCGACGCCGCGGAAGCGACCATCGACGCCGCGCTCGACGCCGACGCCGACCTGCTCGTCGTCCACCACGGTCTCGTCTGGGGCGGCCTCGACCGGCTGACCGGCCGCGACTTCGACCGCATCGAGCCCCTGCTTCGCGGCGACCTCGCGCTCTACGTCTCGCACCTCCCGCTGGACGGCCATCAGGAACTCGGCAACGCCGCCGGCGTCGCCGACCACCTCGGACTCGCTGACACCGAGCCGTTCGGGTCGCTCGGACCGATTCACATCGGGCAGGCTGGGTCGTTCGAGTCGCCGAAGACGACCGACGAGGTCCACGCGGCGCTCGACGAACTCGACGGGAGCGCGGGCACGACCGTCCTCGACTTCGGCCCCGACGAACTCTCGTCGGTGGGGGTCGTCACCGGCTCCGGCGTCGACTGGTTGGACGAGGCCATCGACCGCGGCGTCGACGCGCTCGTCACCGGCGAGGGCAAACAGAAGGCGTACCACGAGGCGCGCGAGGCCGGTATCTCGGTGTTCCTCGCGGGCCACTACGCGACCGAGACGTTCGGCGTGCGGAGCCTGCGCGACCTCGCCGACGAGTGGGGCCTCGAAACCGAGTACGTCAGCCACCCGACCGGGCTGTAAGGGCGACCGAACGTCTGCCAACCCGCCGCACGGCCTCACCGGACCGGGGCGTTCAAACGCCCTGCCGACGCACTCCCTCGCATGAGCGACCACGACGATGACGGCTACGAGATGCCGGACCGCGAGGAGTTCCAACACGACCCGCTGGGCCACGCCGAGGTCCGCGGCGGCATGACGGTCGGCGAGTTAGTCGAGCAGTACGGCCACGCGGGCATCGGCGCGGCCGACGTCCACGAGGCCGCCGACATCTACGCCGAGATGCTGGCCGACGACGACTGCACGGTGTTCATGTCGCTGGCCGGCGCGATGGTCCCGACCGGGATGCGGAAGGTCGTCTCCGACCTCATCCGCGACGGCCACGTCGACGCCCTCGTGACGACGGGCGCGAACCTCACGCACGACGCCATCGAGGCCGTCGGGGGCAAACATCATCATGGGTCTCAGAACCACGGCGAGAAGACCGAACGCGAGCACGACGAGACGCTCCGCGACGAGGAGGTCGACCGCATCTACAACGTCTACCTCCCGCAGGAACATTTCGCGCTGTTCGAGTCGCACCTCCGAAGCGAGGTGTTCCCGGCGCTGGAGGAAGAGGGGACCGTCAGCATCGCCGACCTCTGCCGCGAACTCGGCCGCGCCAACAGCGAGGTCAACGAGCGCGAGGGAATCGAGGAGGACGCCGGCGTCGCGGCCGCGGCCTACGAGGCCGACGTGCCCATCTACTGCCCCGCTGTGCAGGACTCCGTGCTCGGCCTGCAGGCGTGGATGTACTCGCAGACCTCGTCGTTCTCGCTGGACGCGCTGGCCGACATGACGCCGTTGACCGACCTCGCGTACGACGCCGACACGGCCGGCTGTCTCCTCGTCGGCGGCGGCGTCCCGAAGAACTTCACGCTCCAGACGATGCTCGTCACGCCGGGCGCGTACGACTACGGCGTCCAGATAACGATGGACCCCGCCGCGACCGGCGGCCTCTCGGGCGCGACGCTCGACGAGGCGCGCTCGTGGGGCAAACTGGAGAAGGACGCCCGCAACACGACCGTCCTCGGCGACGCGACAATCATGCTCCCCCTACTCGTCGCCGCGGCGCGCGAGCGAATCGAGTAACACCGCGGCGAACCGCCCGACCGTCGCGTCAGCACGCGCCCACCTGCCGTCGAGTGAGGTGGGATACCTTTTTACCCGGCGAGCGCCCTTCCATGCCAACGAATGGCACGAGAGGGTGGACGGGGCGTTCGGGTCTGTCTCGACATCTGGCACCCGGACTGCTGGACGCTACAGGTGACCGCGGAGACGAGCGGGGGACTCCTCGGTCACGGCGTCCACGAGATAGACGGTCTCGCCAACGGGCGTTTCACCGCCTACGCCGACACGACCGAGGAGGTGGACGAACTCGTCGCGGCGGTCCGCGCGTCCGACCTGACCGAGTCGGTGTGGGAGACCGACGAACACGACGGCGACGTCGGGGTTCCGGGGAGCGCCGCGCGGGGAATCGTCGTCCGCTACGACCTCCGGAACTCCATCAACGACGCCCTCGTCTCGCGGGGGTTCATCCCCGACGAACCGGTTCGGATGCAGGGCGGCCGCGAGCGCTGGACCGTGCTCGTCCACGAGACGCGGCAGACCGTCCACGAGCGGTTAGAGGAGATTCGCGAGGAGCGGAACGCCGACATCGACGTGGAACTCATCACCGCCCCGGAGGACGGCGGCGGCATGTTCCGCACCGACGCGCTCTCGGACCGCCAGCGCGAGGTGTACGAGTTGGCTCGCCGCCGCGACTACTACACGTGGCCCCGCGAGGTGAGCGCCGCGTCGCTGGCCGCGGAGTTGGACATCTCGAAGGCGACGCTGCTCGAACACCTCCGGAAGGCGGAGTCGAAACTGCTCGGCGACTACTGAGACGGGTTTTTTCGGGTTCTCGGGCCGGATTCCGCCGGGGTCGCCGCTCGCTCTCCCGCCGCCCCACTCATGAGAGGGAGGGGTACTTTGCCGGACAACCGACCCATGTGATAGCATGTCATCGGTAGACGTGAACGACGGACGGAGTCTCTCGCGGGACATCGGACTGTTCGGTGCGGTGAGCACCGTGGTGGCGGGGACGCTCGGCGCGGGGCTGTTCGTCACCCTCGGCACGGCGAGTTCGACGACGGGACCGAGCGTCATCCTCGTCGTCATCCTCTCGGGGCTGCTCGCGATGAGTATCGCGCTCAACTACGGCTGGATGGCGACTATCTTCCCCGGCGCGGCCGGGTCGTACGCCTACGTCTCGCGGGCGTTCGACAGCCGACTCCCCGGCTTCGTGGTGACGTGGTCGAAGTGGCTCGGCTACATGGCCGCCGACGCGGTCCTCGCCATCGGCTTCGGGAGCTACTTACAGGTGTTCTATCCTTCGGTGGACCCGACGCTCGCCGGCTTCGGCCTGCTGACGGTCCTCTTTCTGGTCAACCTCATCGGCGCGAAGAGTTACAGCCGCTCGCAGAACGCCATCTTCGGCTTCCTCATCCTGTCGATACTCGTGCTCGTCGGCCCCGGGCTGTTGAACATCGACGCCGCGAACTACCAGCCGTTCTTCACCGGCGGCTTCGACGGCTTCGTCGCCGCCGCGGTCCCGCTGTTCTACGCCTACATCGGCATCGCCGTCGCCGGGCAGATGGGCGCCGAGGTGAAGAACCCCTCGCGGAACCTCCCGTTGGCGATGGCCGGCGGCACGGCCATCCTCATCTTCCTGTACGTGCTGACCGCCGCCGTCATCTACGGCGTCGTCGGCGACTACACGGTCCTCGCGGACTCGGCGCGGCCGCTCTCGACGGCCGCGGCGGTGTTCCTCGGCGATATCGGCACGGCCATCGTCGGCGTCGGCGGCCTGCTCGCCACCGCGTCGTCGGTCCACGCGGTCATGGCCGCGGGCATCAAGATGCCCTACTCGTGGGCGTGGGACGAGGTGTTCCCCAAGAAGTTCTCGGCGGTCTCCGACCGCTTCGGGACGCCCCACTGGTCGCTTCTGACGCTGTACGTCGTCGCCTCCGGCCTCACCTTCTGGAGCACCGGCCTCAGTCAGGCCATCGCCATCGCCACGTTCAGCTACCTCATCGCCTACGCCGCGGTGTCGATAACGGTGCTGTACGTGCTCTACAGCCGCACCGACCTCCGCGCGGAGGCGGGCTTTTCCCGCCCGGCGCTGCTGACCGTGACGGGGCTCGTCGGCTCGCTCGGCGCGGTCGGTCTCCTGACCGAGGCGTACAAGGGCTCGCTGTCGATTTACGTCCCGTGGGTCGCCGTCGGCCTCGTCGTCTTCGGCGTCTACTGGTACCGCGGCCAGCGGAAGGACCACGACGTCGAGGCCATCCTCGGGACGCTCCCCGGCGTCCCCTCCGACGAGTACAACCCCTCTGTCCGCGGGATGAGCGATGACTGACGACGCGACGCCGCGCGGTGACCGCCCGGTCGACGCCGACTTCGACCGCGACGCCGCCCCCCGCGTCGACCCCGACGAGACAATCGACCTCTTGCAGGAACTCGTGCGGATTCCGAGCCCGTACTTCGAGGAGGCCGAGGTAAGCGAATTCGTCTACGACTGGTTGGACACCCGGGGGCACGACCCGGAGTACCACCACGTGAGCGAACCGGACATCACGGAGTACGAGGGCGACAACGTCGTCGCTCGACTGGAGGGCTCGGACTCGGACGCGCCGACGCTCCTGCTGAACGCCCACATGGACACCGTGAAACTGGTCGAAGACTGGGACGAAGACCCGTGTTCGGGCCGCATCGAGGACGGCAAACTGTACGGACAGGGCGCGTGCGACATGAAAGGCGGCCTCGCGGCCGTCATGGTCGCCTTCGACGCGCTCGCCGACTGCGACCTCGCCGGCGACGTGCTCCTCACGGCCGTCGTGGACGAGGAGGGCCCCTACGGGCTCGGCACCGACCGCCTCATCCGCGACGGCGTCGTCGACGACTGCGACGCCGCAGTCGTCACCGAACCCGGCCCGATTCTCGCACAGGAGGACGTCGAGAACCCGGCGCTCCTGCTCGGCGCGCGCGGTCGCTACTTCTACGACATCGACGTCCGCGGACAGGCGGCGCACGGGTCGAAGCCTGACACCGGCGTCAACGCGGTCGTCGAGGCCGGCGAACTCGCGGCCGCGCTCGACGACCTCGACGTGGGCGACCACCCGAAACTCGGCTCGGGGTCGACCTGCCCGCTGAAAATCGAGGGCGGAAGCCAGACGCTGTCGGTCCCCGAGCGCGCTCGCCTCATGGTCGACCGCCACGTCGTCGTCGGTGAGACCCTCGAAGACGCCCGCGCCGACGCCGAACGCGCCGTCGAGGAACTCGGCCTGGAGAGCGAGGTCGACGTGGGATTCCGCGAAGCGCCCGACGAGGGCATCCGCTACGGCCCCTACGTGACGGACGACGACCACCCGCTCGTGTCGGCCCTCTCGGACTCGACTCGCGCGGTCGCCGGCGTCGACCCCGCCTACGGCTACTTCTCCAGCGTCGGCGACTTCAACTACCTCGGCGACCGCGCCGGCCTCCCGACGGTCATCCTCGGCCCCGACGGCGAGAACATCCACGCCGCCGGCGAGTTCGTCTTCACCGACGACGTGGTCGACGTGGCCGACATCGTCGCCGACGCCGCGGTTCGATTCCTCGGCTGAGGCGTTTCGGCCGCTCCGCTCCGTTTTGCCGCGTTCTCAACGCCGAGAACCGGGCGCAAACAGCTAACAGCCTCGCCCGGCACCTCGGACGCAATGACTGCGCCCAGTCTCACGTCGGTCGTTTCGGACCGCTCCGACGTCGAACTCGCCGCCGTCTTCGAGCGCGTCTGGGGGGCGCGAGGCTACGAGACGCGCGTCCGCTTCCGCGGCCCCGACGTGCACGTGGAGGCCACCGGGAAGACACCCGAGGGCGCAAAGCGCGACCTCCGAATCTGGATTACGACGACGGGCACCGTCACCGCGGACAAGGCGAGCGCGTTCGTCCGGCGGTGCGAGCGCGCCGGCATCGAACCCTACGTGGCGGCGGTCGGCGGCGGGCGAGTCGCCTCCGACGCCCACCGGCCCGGACTCGTCGTCCTCGATGCACCGGCCATCGCCGTCGAAATCCGCGAGACCGGCGTCGAATCGTTCGTCCGCGAACTCGCCATCGGTGACGGCGGTTCGGACGGCGGCAGTCCCGACGCGGACGGCGACGGCGACGACCCGGTGGACGACGAGGACGACGAAGCCGACCGACTCACCCGCCGCGAGGCGCTGAAAAAGGCCGGCACCTACGTCGCCGGTGGCCTCGTCACCTACCTCGCCGTCGAGCAGGTCTCCGATTTCGTCCAGCGCTCGCCGAAGCTCCGCGCCGCGGTCGCTCGCCGCGCGGCGTGGGTCGACGACCATCTCCCCGACGTTGCGCTCCCGACCGTCGAGTGGTCGCTCCCGACGCCGCAACCGCTCTCGGAGGAGTCGACCCTGCCGAACCGGACGACCGCGGTCGCGACGCCGGCGAACGCGACGACGATTCCCTACGCCGACCTCCGGACGAACCCCGAGTCGTACGCGGGAACGACCGTCACGTACACCGGCCGCGTCGAGGAGACGATGGAGCGCGACGAGACTCGGCTGGCGCTCGTCGCCGTCGAGGACGACCGGGGGCGACTCAGCGGCGACGTGGTCGCCCGCTGGCCCACCGGCTGCTTTTTCGACGGCGACATCGGCTTTCGACTGCTCGCAGACGAACGCGTCCGGCTCTGGGGCGTCGTCGCCGGCGAGGGCTCGATTTCGGGCGGCGTGCGGTACCCCCGTATCGACGTGTCCGCGTTGGAGAAGGCGTGAGCGAGTCGGGCGAGACCGATGGTGATTACTCGCTCGCGAGGCGAGAGCGAGGTGGCCGATGACGACGGCACCGTTCCGAACCGAACTAGGCACTCGGTGATGCGGAGCCCTATGAGTGCCGAGGCCATGTTCCCGAACGAGCGACGGTGACAGAGCTACCGAAGCCGGTCGATTCGAGCCGACTACTGCGAATCGAAAGAGCGACTACGACCCACCGACCGCGGCGTCGTGTGGGTCGAACCGCTCGCGAGGGAAAACGAGCTACTCTCGGAGAGCGAACCACTTTTGGGTCGATTCGTGAAACGGACCCCATGCAGCGACTCGAAGAGTCCCTACACGAAGCGCCCATCATCGACAAAGACGGCTACTCCTATCTCGTCCACCCCGTCAGCAACGGCGTGCCGATGCTCGACCCGCAACTCCTGCGCGAGGTCGTCGTCGGCATCACCCGCGCCGCCGACCTCGACGTGGACAAAATCGTCGCGCCCGAGGCGATGGGCATCCACATCGCCACCGCGCTGTCGCTCCAGACGGACGTGCCCCTCGTCGTCATCCGCAAGCGCGAGTACGGCCTCGACGGCGAGGTCGCGCTCCACCAGACGACCGGCTACTCCGAGTCGGAGATGTTCATCAACGACATCGAAGACGGCGACCGCGTGCTCGTCGTCGACGACCTGCTTTCGACCGGCGGGACGCTCGCGGCCATCTGCGGCGCGCTCGACGACATCGGCGCGGAGGTCTCCGACATCGTCGTCGCCATCCGGAAGGTCGGCGAGACGGCGCTGGACGACACCGACTACGAGGCGACGAGCCTCGTGGACATCAGCGTCGACGAGGACGGCGTCGAGATTCACTGAGCGGAACGTCGCTGACCGGCGCGACCGCGATTCGGGTCGTCGCGACGAATATACACGTAAATGTATATCTCGACGCATCGAGTGACGTGAAATACGCTCGAACGCGAAACTATTATTGAACGGGGGTCGCTCGTGGCGAGTACAGATGTCAGACGAGAGCGGCGAACTCGGCCTCGAATACGAAATCGACGACCGGCCGCCGTTGCTGGAGTCGATTCTCCTCGGGATACAGCACGTCTCGGTGATGATCGTCCCGGCGACCGCCGTGGCGTTCATCGTCGCGGGCGCGGTCGGCCTCGGCGTCGCCGACACGGCCTACGTGGTCCAGATGGTGCTCCTGTTTTCGGGGCTCGCGACCGTGGTACAGGCGTACGCCGTCGGGCCGGTCGGCTCGCGGCTCCCCATCGTGATGGGGACGAGTTTCACCTTCGTCGGCGCGGCGACGACCATCGGCGTCGATTACGGCTTGAGCGCGGTGTTCGGCGCGATTCTCGTCACCGGCTTCCTCGTCGAGGGGCTCATCGGCTGGCAGTTCGACCGCATCAAACCCTTCTTCCCGCCGTTGGTGACGGGCCTCGTCGTCGTCATCATCGGCCTCTACCTCGTCCCGGTCGGCATGGACTACGCCGCCGGCGGGGCCGGTGCCGCCGACTACGGCGCGGCATACAACATCGGTCTCGCGGCGCTCGTCCTCTGCGTCGCCGTCGCGCTCAACCTCTTTACCGACGGCATCACCCGACTCCTGAGCACGCTCGTCGGCATCGCCGTCGGCTACGTCGTGGCGTGGGTGCTCGGCGTGGTGGACTTCACGCCCGTCGCCGAGGCGGCGTGGTTCGCGATTCCCCGCCCCGGCGCGTTCGGCGTCACGTTCGAACCCGTCCCCATCGTCACCTTCGCGTTCCTGTTTCTCGTCTCCGCGATGGAGACCGTCGGCGACATGTCCGGCATCACCGCCGCCGAGGGGCGCAACCCGACCGACGAGGAGTTCCGCGGCGGCCTCTTTACCGACGGCTTCATGAGCTCCATCGCGTCGGTGTTCGGCGCGTTCCCGGTCACGTCGTTCTCGCAGAACGTCGGCATCGTCAACTTCACCGGCGTGATGAGCCGGTACGTCGTCGGCATCGCGGGCGTCGTCCTCGCCGTCCTCGGTCTCAGCCCGAAGGTCGGCGCGGCCGTCGCGACCATCCCGAGCGCCGTCTTCGGCGGCGCGGTCCTGCTCATGGCCGGCATGGTCGCCGCCAGCGGCGTCCGTCTCGTCTTCCTCCACACGAACCTCGACCGCCGGAACATGGTCGTCGTCGCCGCCTCGCTCGGGCTCGGCCTGGGCGTCGCCACGCGACCCGACGCGCTTTCGGGGCTCCCGCAGGCCGCCGCGACGTTCTTCAGTCAGCCCGTCATCGTGACCGCGCTGACGGCGCTCGTGCTCAACACGCTCGCGCCGGGCGACCAGAGCCCGCTTTTCGACGCGGCCGACGAGTCGGTCGCCGCGGACGGCCGCGCGTCAACCGACGACTGATACACATCGAACAGATGATAACTGATTACGGTTTCAATGGACGTGTTATAGTTCGTGTCTCGTGACTGTCGGGAAACCGTCCGGATTACCGACGAATTCATTTCTGTTCGCTGCCTTACCATGTGTACGATGAGCGAGCAGCAGCGGGTCACGTTCAACGGGGATACGCGGGTGCTGTACCGACAGGCGGTTCGAACGCCCCTGCCGGACGAGGACGCCGAGCGACTGTTCCACGAGAACATGATGAACATCGCGGACGCCCAAGAGCGGAAGGCGGACATGCTCGCCGACCCCGACGTCCCCCTGCTCGAAGCCTACGAGACGCAACTCGAAGGCATCGCCAAGAGCTACAAGCGGCGCTGTCGCCACATCGCCGGCGACGACTTCGAGGAGATTGCGATGGCGTACAACCGCGGGGAGCGCGACGACCGTATCGGCGCGCTCACGGCCTACTACTTCGAGGGGCTCTGGCGGATGCAGCAGCGAATCACCGTCACCGACATGCTGTTTTTCCCCATCATCCTGCGGTACCCCGACTGCTTCACCGTCAACATCCGCTTCGCCAGCGGCTACACGACCACGGAGTCCGTCCTCTACGAGTCGCCGGAACACTCCACCGAGGAACTCGACGACGAGTACGCCGAGCGCTACTACAACGAGAGCCTCTACTCGCAGAAGGAGGCCGCCGAGTACATCAGAGACACCGCGGAGATAATCCGCGAGGAGTTCCCCAGCCCCGACGAGTCGACGTTCGAAGAGCGGCAGTACGGCGGCATCACCTCCGCCGGCGGCCGGAAGGGACCGGTGTTCTCGTCGATGCTCAAGCGGGTCGAGCCCGACCCGAACCGGTTTTCGGAGCCGGTCGGCGAACCGACGCTCGTCGAGGAGGGCGAGGAGGCGCGGCGGACCGAGCGGGAGCTACTCCCCGAGGGCGCAATCGTCCTCTGAGACGGCCGCCGCCGATTCGCCGCCGACTCGTCGCCGTCAGGCCATCGACCCACAGACGACCGTATAAGTATCTCACCGCCGAAGGCGGGGTATGGACGGTCACGCGCGGAGGTCGCGCCGCGAGACGCCGCGGGACGTGGTCAGGTTCTACCTCCTCGACCACCGGACCCCGGTCGGCAAGGCGATCGACATCGCGCTCCTCGCGCTCAACCTGCTTTTCGTCGGGCTGTTCGTCGCCGAGACCTACCCGCTTTCGGCGGCGGTCCAGTCGGCGCTCTGGTCCGTCGAGGCCGCCGTCTCCGTCGTGTTCCTCGCGGAGTATCTCCTCCGCCTCTACGGCGCGCGAGACCGGACCGCCGAACTGTTCAACGTCTACTCGTTCGTCGACCTCCTTGCGATTCTGCCGACGCTGGCGGTGCTCGTGCTCCCCGTCTCGTCGGTCGCCGCCAACATCGGCTTCCTGCGGGCGATTCGCGTGGTTCGCGTCCTCCGGTTCTACCGCTTCACGCGCGACGAGGAGTTCTTCTTCGGTACCGTCTCGGTCGGGACGCTCCGCGTCATGAAACTGCTGTTGACGGTGCTGACCATCTTCTTCGTCGCCGCGGGGATGTTCTACTCGTTCGAACACCGGGTGAACCCCGCCGTCGGGACGTTCGGCGATGCGTTCTACTTCGTCGTCGTCGCGCTCTCGACGGTCGGCTTCGGCGACATCGTCCCGGTGACGGAGGCGGGGCGGTGGGTCACGGTCGCCGCCATCCTCGCGGGCGGTCATCCTCATCCCGTGGCAGGGCGAGCAAAATCGTCAAGGAGTGGGGCCACCGCGACAAGGTCAACGTCACCTGCCAGAACTGCGGGCTGGCCTACCACGACGCCGACGCCTCGCACTGCAAGTCCTGCGGCCACGTCATCTATCAGGAGTACGACTCGCGGGAGTGAACGCGCGTCCGCGGACGCGGTCGGACAGCTCGCGGGCCGAGCACGCGCCCGCTGTTCGAACATGAATATTTATTATAGATTGGCCTGTACTGCCGGGTACAACAATGTCGGTCGTACGCGTACTTCGATAACTCTTCTCGCCGCCGCACAGCCGTCCGACCGACCCGAACCATCCAAAATCGTGAGCACAAACGCCACCCCGACCTACGAACCGACCCTGCGAACAGCCCGTGAACAGTCCGCCGAAAGCGAGACAACCACCCCCGACCGCGCCGACTCCACGTCGGGCGTCGCCCGGTGTCAGCGCCAGTTCGAATCGGCGCGGACCGAGCGCATCCACAACCTCGTCGACAGCGAGAACCGGTCGATGCCCCGGATGAACCGGGAGTCGGCGTCCGACTGAGTCGCGTCGGCGGCCCGCACGTGTTCGCACTCTCCGCGTTCGCTTTCCTGCCCGCATTCGCTTGCGGAGACACGTCGCTTGAAGTGAGTGGCCGCCGCAGGGGCGAGTAATGCGATTGGCACGGATTCGAACCGACGACGGAGTGGTGTCGGGCCGGTACGACGACGGCGTCGTGACGGCCGACGGCGAGGAGTACGAAGTCGGCGTCGACGCCGAGTTGCTCGCGCCCTGCGAGCCGACCGCGCTCTACTGCGTGGGCCGGAACTACGCGGCGACGGTCGACCAGATGGACTACGACATCCCCGACCAGCCCGATTGGTTCATCAAGCCGCCGGTGTCGGTGCTCGACCCCGGCGCGGACGTCGAGTACCCCGACTGGACCGACGAGCTAACCTACGCCGGCGAACTCGCGGCCGTCATCGACCGCGAGTGTTCGGACGTGGCCGAGGCCGACGTGTCGGACGTGGTCCGCGGCTACACGATTCTCAACGACCTCGACGCGCTCGACCAGCCCGGCCGAACGGCTCGAAAAGCGTTCGACGGCTCCGGACCGCTCGGTCCGTGGATAGAGACAGACGTGGAGCCGTCGAACGTCGACATGACGACCCACGTCGGCGGCGAACTCCGGCAGGAAGCCAACACCGAGCGGATGCTCTTTTCGCCCGCCGAAGTGGTCTCGTTCCTCTCGGAGCGCTACACCTTCCAGCCGGGCGACGTGATTTCGTTCGGCAGTCCCGCGAACCCCGGACTGGTCGAACCCGGCGACGACGTGGAAATCTGGTACGAGGGCGTCGGCACGCTCACGAACCGCGTCGTCGACGGCGAGTAAGAAGGCGCGAGAACAAGGCGACGAGAGGTGGGCGGACGGCCGACGGTCGTCGGCTCGTCCGACTCAGTTCAGCGCGTCGACCTCGTCCGCGAGGTCGGTCGGCTCGTCCACGGGGCCGTTGACGAACAGGCCGTGCGCCATCACGACCGCGGCGAGGGCGCTGAAGGCGACGAGCGTCGTCTGCGGCTCCATCGGGGTGACCCGGCCGACGACGACGCCGGCGACGAGGCTCCCGAGGATGCCGAGAAGTACGAGATCGTAGTACTGCCACGTGTAGCCCATGACGAGTCGTTAGAGCGCCAGCGCCGAAGGCGTGGCGCTCGGTTCCGTCGTCGGGGATGATGAAACGAAGTCGTCGCGCCGGTGCCGCGGCAAAGACGGTCACGGAACGGCTATACGTCGCCAGACACTCGAACCCCTATGGAGTATCAGACTGCGCTCGACCGAGCGCTCAACGTCCTACCGGAACGAAACGTCGAACAGGAACGCCTCAAAGTCCCGGACCCGTCCGGCGAGACCGACGGCGCGTTCACCCGTCTCACCAACCTCGGGGAAATCGCGGACGCGCTCTCGCGGACGCCCGCGCACCTCCACAGCGCCATCCAGCGCACGCTCGGGACGAGCGGCCAGCTGGAGGGCGACCGCGCCCGCTACAGCGGGTCGTTCTCCATCAACGACTTCGAGGAGGCCATCGACGGCTACGTCGAGGAGTACGTCATCTGCTCGGAGTGCGGCCTGCCGGACACCCGCCTCGTCACCGAGGACGGCGTCGACATGCTTCGCTGTGAGGCCTGTGGTGCCTTCCGGCCGGTCCAGAAGCGCTCCAGCGTGAGCAACAAGCGCCAGCGCGAGGCCGTCGAAGAGGGCCGCACCTACGAGGTCGAAATCACCGGGACCGGCCGCAAGGGCGACGGCGTCGCCCAGCGCGGGAAGTACACCATCTTCGTGCCCGGCGCGCAGGAGGGACAGACCGTCCGCGTCTACATCAAGAACACGAGCGGGTCGCTCGCGTTCGCGCGACTCGCCTGAATCGGTCCCACGGCGGAACACGAGTCGCTCGGCGACCGAATTCCGCGCACAGTCTCATATTCTCTCGCCGCGGTCGCTTCTTTCGCGGGCCGGGTCACCGGCGTCGATGACGCCCGCGAGACGCAGTTACTCGTCTTCGTCTTCGCCGTCACCGCCGCACCGACCGCGGAGGCCGACGAGCGCGACCAACAGGAGCGTCGCTCCCTCGACGCGGGCCGCGGTCGTCACCCACGGCTTCGCCGTCATCTCGCCGCCGTCCTCGTAGGCGAGGCGCGTCATCGCGGCGACCAGTTTGTCCGGAAAGAGCAGTTCCACGAGGCCGAACGCCGCTAACAGGGCTCGGAGCATGTTCGAATATCGGGGCGGAATCGGTGAAAAACCGCCGTCCGTTCTCACACCGCGGGAGCGACCGTTGTTCGCGTGGGCGTCACGGTCACCGCGGCCGTCGCGGCCGACCGAGCCACAAGTCGTATCAGGCCGCCTCAAATCGGTTACGTCATGCGATTCGAGGAGCTACAGCGGCTGTACGACGGCGCGGATTACTATTGGGGGACAGAACCGAACGAGCTGGCGACCCGGACTGCGGACGCCGTCTCGCCGGAGACGCACCCCGAAGTCGTCGACCTCGGGGCGGGCGAGGGGCGCGACGCGGTCCGGTTCGCGGAGCGCGGCCACGACGTGACGGCGGTCGATATCTCGCCGAACGGTCTCGACAAGGCCGAACGACTCGCCGAAGAGCGGGGCGTCGAACTCGCGACCCGGCGCGCCGACGTGAACGACCTCGCGTTCGAGTCGCGCTGGGACGTGGTCTACTCCATCGGGACGCTCCAGTACGTCCGCCCGGGGAACCGCGACTCGCAGTTCCGGCGGTTCCGCGAGGCGACGCGCCCCGGCGGCGTCCACGCGGTGTGGGCCTTCGTCGACCACCCGGAGGTCGCGCCGGCCCCCGATTGGGGTGAGAACGAACATCTCTACGACCCCGGCGAACTGGCTGGCTACTACGACGGTTGGGACGTCCGGCACAGCGACGAGTACGTGTTCGCGGACGACTCCGCGGGCGAACCGCACCGACACGCCTGCGAGGAGTTGATTCTACAGAAACCGGAGTGATTTTTCCGCAGAAACCGGAGTGAGTCCGGAGGCCGACTGGTTTCGACTCGGCCGGTTCGTTCACCGCACGAGGGCGCTCACCCGCCCGACTCGAACCCCGCGACGAACGCGTCGGTCGCGTCCCGCCACGCCGCCGCGAGGTCGTCAGAGAGCGAGTCGGCGTCCCACGACTCGACCGCGTCGTGAGCGTCGAGCCACGACACCACCCCGCTGACGCCTTCTTCGAACCCGACCGTGTAGCGGAACCCGAGGTCGGCCTTCGCCCGCCCGTTGTCGAAGACGGTGCTGTACCGGAAGTGGTCGCGGAGCATCCGCGTCCGGTCGGGCGCGACCGCGCGGAGCACCTCGGTCGGAACGTGAACGAGGTCGGGTTCGGGCGCGTCGAGCGCGGCGGCGACGCGCTCGTGGTACTGGTTCCACGTCATCGTCTCCTCGCTCGTGACGTTGTAGGCGCGGCCGCCGACGCCCGGGCGCTCGACCGCG